>JBIKKL010000141.1:0-9367 GCA_044360365.1 Burkholderiales bacterium
AGCGACGGGCGCCTTGAACGGTAGTTCGATGCAGCGGTAGCGACGGCCGCGATCAGCCCTGCGAACTGCCCTTGTAGCGAACCTGCAGCACCTGGGCCAGGATCGAGACGGCGATTTCGCGCGGCGCTCTGCCACCAAGATCGAGGCCGACCGGGGCGTGAATGCGTGGAATCGCATCGGCCAGGCCAGCTTCGGTCAGACGCGCCACGCGCTTTGCGTGCGTTCGCTTGCTGCCCAATGCGCCCACATAGAACACGGCGCTCTTCAACGCGGCGATCAATGCAGGATCGTCGAGTTTCGGGTCATGCGTGAGCGTGACCACGGCACTCGTTGCATCGAGATTGAGTTCGGCGAGCGCTTCGTCGGGCCAGCTATGCACGAGCTTCACGCCTTCGAAACGCTCAGGCGTGGCGAAGGCGCGGCGCGGATCGACGATGATCACTTCGAAGCCTGCGAGCGTCGCCATGGGGGCGAGGAACTGGCTGATGTGCGCAGCCCCGATGACGATGAGCCGCGGCGGGCGCGCATAGGAACGGACGAACAAGCCGCCGGATTCGGGCAGTATGCCGCTCTTGTCGGCGATCAGCATGCGACGGGCGGCTGCGCGCTGAGTGTCGTCTAGCGCGAGATCTCCTTCCCACGTCGCGCCGTCGAACAGGCATTGAACGCCGTCGGTCAGACGCGTGACGAGGGCGGCCGACCGCTCGCCGTCGATGGCGGTGCGGAGCCGCTCGAAAACAGTCCATTTCATTGCAGCGGCTCCACGAACACCTTCACTTGACCGCCACAGGCCAGCCCCACCTCCCAGGCCTGTTCGTCCGAGATGCCGAAATCGAGCGTTCGAGTCTTGCCGTCGTTCATCGCGGCGATCGCTTCGGTGACGACCGCCCCTTCGATGCATCCGCCCGAGACGGACCCGACGAATTCGCCCTTCTCGTTCACGGCGAGATGGCTGCCTTCCGCACGGGGCGAAGAGCCCCATGTCTGCACGACGGTGGCGAGCGCGACGCGTTGACCGAGGCTGCGCCAGCGGTCGATCTGGGGGAAGATTTCATTGGCATCGGACATCGGGTAACCCTTGAATGGTGATCGGTGAACAGTGAAGCGGCATTCGCCGCGTGACTCCCTCCCCCGTGACGAGGGGAGGGCCGGAGAGGGGTTCCCCTTTCACTTTTCCCCTTCACGCGCGATTGCAGGCTACAGCGTGCAAGCGCGCAAGGGTGTCCCCCGCAAATGCCGTCCAGATCCAGGATCTTGAACCGGAGGTTCAAGGCGGTCACGTTCCCAGCACCTTCAGGCAAGTCCGCGTGGGACTCGCACACCGGCACTGAATAGGTTCGCAACCTGGGTTACCCCATTTTGTTGGTTCAAGCATACGCTTGCGATCTGGTCGAACACCGCAGGGGACGTCAAGTGCACCTCGATGGAGAGACAGGAAACGCCGCCGGGCGGGGCGCTCGATCGCATTCGGCTGCGCTCGGCTAGAAGAGCTTTTCCTGCTCGGCCATCGCGGCTTCGATACTGGCCTGCATTGAATTCATTCTACGCTTATAGTCGGAGACATCATATTCGCCGGGGACCTTCGCGTGCAGGTAGTCGTTCGCGATGGCGAGTGCCGTCATGATGGCGATGCGCTCGATCCCGATGACCTTGCTGCGATCGCGCATCTCGATCATGCGCCGATCGACGTAGGCGATGGCCTCCAGCAATTCGCGTTCCTCGTTCTCGGGGCAGGCGACCCGGAATTCGCGCCCCATGACCTTGAAATCGATCTGCTTGACCGGCGCGCTCACGATTGTTCCTCGGGCAGATGGGCGAGCAGCCCTTCGAGCCTCGTCTTGGCCGCATCGACCTTCTCGCCCAGACGCTTGTTGTCGTTGGTGGCCTGGGCCAGTTGCTGGCGCAGATCGCGGTTCTCGATACGCAGATGCTGGGCCCACTCGATCAGCTGAGCGAGCTTTTCCTCCAGCGCTTTGAGTTCCGTATCCATAGGGCAACTATAGATGGGAAAATCTCGGTCGGTCAACTGATAACATGCGATTTCGAATGTCGTTTTGAGGTTGTGCAATAGCCCTGTGCACGCCCCGTGACGAATTCGAGTCACGAGCGGCCGCAATGCTTGCTCGCCGGGGTGCCCCGGGGTCCAACTGGAGCATAATCCGCCGCTATGGAGAAACCCTCCCTTACGAGCGCGCAGCTGTATTTGCGTCTGCTCGGATACGTGAAGCCGTATTGGCATGCGTTCGTCGCCTCGATCCTGGCGATGATCGTCGTCGCCGCAAGCGAACCCGCGCTGCCTGCCCTGATGAAGCCGTTGCTCGACGGCACTTTCGTCGAGCGCGACATGCGCATCATCACCTTGATGCCGCTCGCAATCATGGTGCTGTTCGCAGTCCGCGGCGTGGCCACCTACGTCGGCTCCTACGCAATCAGTTGGGTCGGCAACAAAGTCATCGCCGATCTGCGCAAAGCCATGTTCGAGCGCCTGATGACGCTGCCTGCCTCGTACTACAACGAGCACCCCAGCGGCAACCTGATGTCGAAGCTCACCTTCGACGTGACTCAGGTCACGCAAGCGGCGACCAGTGTCGTCACCGTCGCCGTGAGGGATACGCTCACCATCATCGGTCTGCTCGCCTGGCTGCTGTGGCTCGATTGGCGCATGACGCTGCTGACCCTGGTGATCGTGCCCGCCATCGTCTTCATCGTCCGTGTGTTGAGCCGGCGATTGCGGCATTCGAGCCGCCTCTCGCAGCAATCGATGGGCGATCTCACGCACGTACTGCAGGAATCGCTCGAAGGCCATCGCGAGGTCAAGCTGTTCGGCGGGGCCGAGTACGAGCAGCAGAGATTCGTCGCAACCGCCGAGCGCGTTCGGCGCGCGGCAATGAAGCAGGCCAGTGCGGCGGCGATCAACGTACCGCTGGTGCAGATGGTCGCCGCGGCTGCCCTGGCGCTCGTGATCTGGCTGGCGACCAGGCAGGTCGACAGCGACATCTCGTCGGTCGGGGGCTTCGTCTCATTCATCATGGCGATGCTCATGATCACCGCGCCGCTGAAGCGGATCACGTCCATCAACGAGCATCTGCAGCGGGGCCTGGCGGCTGCGGAGTCGGTGTTCGAGATCGTCGACGAACGCGGCGAAGCCGACGCCGGCAGGATCGCGCTGCCGCGATCTTCCGGACAACTGCGGTTCGAACACGTCGGCTTTCGTTATGCCGGGCGCGAGGTCGAGGCGCTGAACGACATCGATCTCGATCTGCGCCCGGGCGAAACCATCGCCCTCGTGGGGCAGTCGGGCAGCGGCAAGAGCACGCTGGTGAGCCTCGTCCCGCGATTCTACGAGCCAAGCACGGGACGAATCCTGCTCGATGGTCACGACCTGCGCGACATTTCCCTGGCGAGTCTGCGCGCCAACATTGCGATGGTTTCGCAGAACGTGGTGCTCTTCAACGATACGATCGCTGCGAACATCGCCTACGGCTCCATGCGTCATGCCAGTCGCGAGCAAATCGCGGCGGCGGCCGAAGCGGCCCATGCGATGCTGTTCATCGCCGAGCAGCCGAATGGACTGGATACATCGATCGGCGAGAAGGGTGTGAAGCTCTCCGGCGGGCAGCGGCAGCGACTCGCCATTGCGCGGGCCTTGCTGCGCGACGCACCCATCCTGATTCTGGACGAAGCCACCTCCGCGCTCGATACCGAATCGGAACGTCATGTGCAGGCCGCGCTTGCCACGCTTGTGAAGGGCCGGACCACGCTCGTCATCGCCCATCGATTGTCGACGATCGAGAATGCCGACCGCATCGCAGTGCTCGACCAGGGGCGCATCGTCGAAATCGGTACGCACGTGCAGTTATTGGCCGCCGATGGTGCGTATGCGCGTCTTCACCGGATGCAGTTCGGCGAGGTGATGGCGCAGACGGCGGCGTGACGCGGTCACGCCATTGCTGTTTCACCGCTCTCGTACTGATCCAGCCCGCGTTCGGCACGAAACATCGCGGAGCCGAGGATCTCGTCGAGTTGTCTTCGGTTGCGATCCAGGCGGCTGCGGTCGTTCTCGCGATGCCAAAGGTGAAAGAGCGGCGCACAGAAGCGTCCGTTCTTGTGCATGACGCCCGCGTGAAGCAGGCGGATGACGAGGTCGGAGTCTTCGAGTCCCCATCCCTCGTAGCGTTCGTCCAGTCCGTTGACGCGAACGAGATCGTCGCGCCACACGCCGAGGTTGCAGGTCTTGACCCCTTCCCATCGTTCGGGGGCGGCGTGGCGGAACGCGGCCTCCGGCGATCGACGCAGCAACGGCAGCCAGCGATTGATGTCTCCGCGCAGTCGAGCAAGCGCCCACTGCCGTCCGCCCCACGCATGGATGGGTAGGCACTGCTGCAGGACACGGCACGAGAAGGTCTCCGAGAGCAGGATCCGGTTGCCGGCAACGAAGCGTGCCGGTTCGGCGAGACGGCGGTGTGCGGCCACGAAGTCGCTACGAGGTACGCAGTCGCCGTCGGTGAACACCACGTAGTCGGCGTGCGTTCGCGCCACCGAACGATTGCGTATGGCCGCGGCGCGAAAGCCGCGGTCTTCGTGCCAAACATGCTGCATCGGTACGCCGACGCGATCTCGAAACGACTCGACCACGTGTCGCGTATCGGGGGTGGACCCGTCGTCTGCAATCAGGAGCTCGAAGTCGCGATCGGTTTGTGCAGCATAGCCGACGAGTACGGCAGCGAGTGCATCGGGGCGGTTGTAGGTCGTGACGACGACGGCGATACGCATCGATCTGGCGACGGCTAGTGCGTGAACGAGGGCATGGGCGGCGTCTTGACGCAGATCCTGTCGCGAATGGCCGGGCAATCTGGCAGCCTTCCAAAAGGGTCGTGCATCGCGTCCGTCTCCCGAGCATTCCGTGGCCCTTGCGACGGTGCGCTCCAACGGCAAGCGCTTTGCCTGCTCACTTCCTCGTCCGGGTCGAGCGACAGCACCCAGTCGCCCGGGCAGCGCGAGATGGCACGATTCCTCTGCGTGCCGTAACCTGGCCAGTCCGTGCATTCGTCGCGTGCGCCCAGATCTCGCACGATGGCGACGGTGGCGTCGTCGGTGCTGCCAGAGTCGAGGGCGATGCGTTCGTCGGTCCATGCGACCGAGCGCAGGCACGCCTCGATCGAGTGCGCTTCGTCGCGCGCGACGATGCCAACGGAGACGATGGGGCGGGGGGCGCTCATGTTGTTGAATGTTCCGCTGGAATCGAACCCAGAAAAAGGCCCATGCTCCAGGCGAAGTACATGGCTTCGGCATGGTCAGTGAAGGGCGAAGAAACCAGGCCGGCGGCGACAAAGACGACAAGGAGCGCTCGCGCGCCCACCGTATGGAGGCGGGGGTGCATATGTTCTGCGGCGCGCCATAGCGCAACCAGAAGCCAGAGAAAGAACCCGAGACCCAGGAGACTGAGTTCGACGGCAATCAGGAGGAACGAATTGTGGGGATGGGCAGTGGCCCGCCTAGGCGTACCGGCGATGTGCTCTCGGTACGCTGCGGGAAATCCGCCAGCCCCCACACCGTGGAGCGGCCGCTGCGCGATCATCTGGAGCGAGTTGGCGTAGTACTCGAACCGCAATCCGATCGACGTGTCCTGGGGGCCGCCGGAAGCCCACTGCGATGCTTCGACCCATGCGAGCTCGGCTCCCTGGCGAATGACCGACGTGGGCGAGAACCAGGATGCTGCACCGACGACCGCGATTGCCGTACCGGCGACAAGCAAGCCACGCCATCGGTATCGGCTGAATCCCAGATAGAGGGCAGCGGCGGCGATAGCTGCCTGGCCAGTGCGACCTGGAACCACGAAGATCACGTCGAAGGCCGCCACCAAGGCGCCGGCGGCGTAGATCGCACGACGCAGTCCGCGCGACTGCATCGCTCGCATCACGAAGAGGACCGCTGCGATGACCAGCAGGAAGTTGTGAGTGATATGGGTCTTGAATGCGATCGGATACGACGGATTTCCTTTGCTTCCGGGAATCGACTCGACGAAGCCCGTGGCGAGCAGAAGGGACACCGCTGCGACGATGGCCGAGGCGGTTAGAAACGCGTCCACAGCCAACTCCCTAGTCCTCGCGTCGCGGAACAACGTGATGAAAAGCGGGATGGAGGCCAGGATGACGACGTCAACCAGCGACTTGCGCATTTCCGCCGATGAGGCGTCCGTCCAGGCAAAACTGATCAGAGTGAGTGCTATGAAACCTGCGAGAGGCTTGATAATCGGGCTGCTGCGAACCGATTCCCAACGAGAAGCGATATTCCCCGCAGCCAGCCAGCACAACACGGTGAGCGCGAAGAGCAGATTGTCTGCGGCGACGGAGATCGGGATCGTGAAGCCGAGCGCAACCGAGCTCCAGCGAGACAAGCGCAATGCGCCACGTGAAAACATTCGTTGCCTTCGAGATTTTTTTGCGGCGTGCTGCCACTCGAGCTTTCGCGGCTTTCAGTGCCCGAGTGCTGTTTATTGTGTGCACCGTGCGAGAGGAGCACAAGCGCAGGGCGCATGAAAATCGGTTCGTGCAGGTGACGGCGAAGAATTTTACCAGTGGGTCCGGATCGATGCTCCGAGCGATACTCGACGATCGGAACTGCGGCAGCGCCGTACCAGCCATTCTGGCCTAGCAGCCTGTCGGACTGGATTTCACAGCGCGCGAAATCCAGTCCGACAGGCTGCTAGTGTCCTGAGCGCGATGAGCGGCGCCAGCACCCGCAACTTCCCTAGAACAAGCAGGCGCCAGCCGGAAGCTCAGAATTCTGTGCGACGCAGGTTGGAAACGCTTGCAACTGGCCTGCTTGCTTCCGCAGGGGCGCAAAATTCTGGAATCCACCTTGCGAGGTCGCGTTTCGTATCGTCGTCGTCCACGGGCTCGGCCCGCGAAATCCACGCGTAGAGGCCAGATAGCCAGTCGCTCGGTTGGGGCCGGGAAATAGCCATGCGAAGCTTGGGATGTGGCGTCGGGCGGGAATTCTCGCCGGTGATCAGAAGCTCCTCGTAGAGCTTTTCGCCAGGCCGCAAACCGGTGTACTCGATTCGAATTTCGTCCTCGCTGTACCCGGAAAGCCGAATGAGATCCCGGGCCAGGGTATCGATCTTGATGAGCTCGCCCATGTCGAGGATGAAAATTTCTCCGCCGCTACCCATGAGGCCCGCCTGCAACACGAGCTGCGTGGCTTCGGGAATGGACATGAAGAAACGGCGAATGTCGGGGTGTGTCACCGTGATCGGGCCGCCGCGTGCGATCTGTGCGCGAAACTTCGGCACGACGCTGCCCGCACTTCCGAGCACATTGCCGAATCGAACAGAGATGAATCGCGTCGATCCGCGCTGGTGCAGGCACTGGCACACCTGTTCGGCGAGCCGCTTTGTGGCGCCCATCACGCTCGTGGGATTGACTGCCTTGTCGGTGGATATCAGCACCATTTTCGATACGCCGAACTCGATGGCGGTCGTTGCAAGGATGTAGGTGCCGAGCGTGTTGTTCCGGACTGCCTCCCAGGAATTGCATTCCTCCATCAGCGGGACGTGCTTGTAGGCGGCGGCGTGGAAGACGACGAACGGTCGGTACGCGCGCATGATCTGTTGCAGCCGGTACCGGGACTTTACGTCGCCCACGGCGCATACGATCCGGGTGTCGGTAAACTTGTCGCGAAATTCCTGTTCGATCTGGTAGAGCGCGAACTCGCTATGATCGAATAGCACGATCGTGCTCGGGTCGAAGCCGGCGACCTGGCGACAAATCTCCGACCCGATCGATCCTCCTGCACCGGTCACCATGACGACACGACCGGCGAACCATTCCTTCAGACCGGGGAGATCGAGGATGACCGGATCGCGTCCGAGCAGGTCTTCCAGTTCGACGGCTCGAAGTTGTGCGACGGTGACCCGCCCGCTCATCAGATCCTGGTAGGCAGGCACGGTCATGACTTCGAGTTCGGCCTCATTGCATAACTCGACGGCACGCCGGCGCACCTGATGCGAGGTGGACGGCAGCGCGATGATTGCATGCCCGACCCCGAGTCTCTTTGACCAGTGCTCGATCTCGTCAAAGCCTCCGAGGATGTTGACGCCATGGACTTGCCGGTTGTGCTTCGTCCGGTTGTCGTCCAGCAGCCCGACGACCCGCCACTCGTTGCTGTACGCGAGCTCGCGCAAAAGTGTGAGCGCTGCGGCGCCAGCGCCCAGCACGAGGACCGGTTGCGTCGTCGAGCGCCCGTCTCCGGCGAGTCGGTTCTCCTTCCAGCCGCGGTAGGCGACGCGGCTTCCGCACATCATGAGAAAAAGGAGCAACGGATCCAGAATCAACACCGACCGCGGCACCTCGGAGATGCGAAACAGTGTGATCGTTGCTGCGATCAGCAGGGTTGAGGTTGTCACGGCGAGCAAAATGCGACGCACGTCGGGCAGGCTCGCGTATCGCCAGATACCCCGGTAGAGCTTGAAACCGATGAACGCCGCTGCCTGCAGTGGTACCGCGACCAACAGCGTTTCCCATGCTATCGCCCGGTAGAAATCCGGCAAATCCATGTTGAACCGCAGCCAGAATGCAAGCGGCCAAGCAATGGCGGAGGCGGCGACATCGTGCGCGAAGACAAGTAAAACGCGCCTATTTAGCTGAATGAGCGGCATATGTCCTTAATTGGCGAATCGAGAACCAGTCAACGAGTGCACTCAGGGCGGCACGCATAACAAGTCGATGAACCTGGAATACCTGATCGCGTCGAGTGACTCTCAAGGTGCGGCTATTGCAGCTTGGTGTCCGGATCGAAGCGTGACCATCAGGATTTAATCTTAACGTAGGTGCCATCCTCCTGGGGCAGCAACGAATGTGAGCGATGACCGGGGCTCGGGTCAAGCCAATTTGTAACGCATTGAGGGCTTCCTCTGGGGCAGGCGGCTCAAGCCGGGTGGCGGTATGTAACGCTTCTTTCGCCGTCGAGTGCGTCGGCCGGGTGTGGTCCGGTATACTTTGAGCTTTAGCGCGTCCGTCAGGCGAAGAGTACGCTCGGCGCTCGAGTCGCCTAACGGGTATACCAATGGTTCATTCCGCTTCTTCTGCTGATCGCTTCGACACGGGTAGAGTCTGGCGAAGCTGTCTCTCCAACCGCACTCTGCGGATCTTGCTGGCAGGCGGCATCGTTGGCGCCCTGGCGTTTGCATTGTTCGGCATACTGCGGCCGGTCTACGAGGCCTCTGCGCTGCTCGAATTTCCCGTGCCGCGGGGCAAGACGCCGAACATCCGGAATACTGCGATGGAACTCCCCGCGTTCCGCAGGTTCGTGGCGACCCAGATCTCCACCGAGAACTTGATCGACTACGCAAAGCATTTGAAGGTCG
>JBIKKL010000142.1:0-9351 GCA_044360365.1 Burkholderiales bacterium
GAATCAAGCTCGTTGCCTGCCTCGCGGGTGCGCTGGGGCTGCCGATTGCCGGACACGCCCAGAATTACCCGGACAGGCCGGTGCGTATTCTCGTCCCGTTGACCGCCGGAGGCGGCACCGACACGGTCGCACGCATGATTGCGCGAAAGATGAGCGACACCACAGGTCAGCCGTTCGTCATCGACAATCGCCCCGGAGCAGGCGGCAACATTGCCTTCGAAGCCGTATCGAACGCGCGCCCGGACGGCTACACGCTGCTCTTTACTTCGTCCGGGCTTGCAGTCAACGCTTCCCTGTATCGCAAGATCCCCTATCGGATCGACGGCTTTACGCCGGTCACGCTCATTGGCAAGGCCCCCCTCGTCATGGTGCTGCATCCGTCTGTGCCGGCACGCTCGATCATCGAATTGACGGCGCTCGCAAAGGCCAAGCCGGACGCACTGCGCTATGGGTCGCCGACAGGGGTTGCCGGTCATCTCGCGGCCGAGTTGTATCGACAAGTCGCAGGCATCCGGATCCAGCACGTGCCCTACAAGGGTGCGGGACAGGTGCTGGTCGATGTTGCAAGCGGCCAGATCGAACTGGCTGTGAATTCCATCGCGGCAACGATGCCGCTCGTGCGAACGGGACGGCTGCGTGCCCTGGCGCAGACGGGTGCGAAGCGCTCGCCTGCGGCGCGCGAGGTACCCACCATGCAGGAGGCCGGCCTCCGGGGCTACGAAGTGACGACCTGGTACATGATCGTTGGTCCGGCAGGGCTTGCGCCCGAGGTCGTGAAGACGCTGCACGCAGCAGGGATCAAAGCGCTCGAACAGCCGGATGTGCAAAAGCAGCTCGGCGATGCCGGTGTCGACGAACGCATCGGCTCGACCCCGACGGAGGCCGCGCAATTTCTCAAGACAGAGACGGAGCGCTGGGCCAAGGTGATCCGCGCAGCGAACATCGTCCTGGATTGAACATACGGCACATATCGATTCAGTGCCGAGACGAATCGCTATTCGAGCTTGGCACCGGATGTACGCACGACCTTCGCCCATTTCTCCACCTCCGCCTGCAGATACCTTGCAAACGATGCGGGGCTGTCGCCGATTGCTTCGGCGCCTTGGGCAGCGAGCTTCTCGACCAGATCGGGACTCTTCACGCTTTTCGCGATGACGGCGTTCAGGTTGCGCACGATCTCGTCCGGCGTGCCGGCCGGTGCGAGCACTGCATTCCATGCCGAAGCTTCGAAGCCGGGATAGCCGGATTCCTGAAACGTCGGCGTGTCGGGAAGTGAACGCGCGCGCTGTGCGCTCGCCACGGCGAGCGCTCGTATGCGGCCCGAGTTAATGTGCGGCGTCGCCGAGGGCAACGTCGAGACCAGCGCCTGCGTTTGGCCGCTCACGAGGTCGAACAGCGCCGGGGCCACGCCCTTGTAGGGAACATGCACCGTTTCCATGCCTCCGGCAGCGATCTTCAGCAGTTCCGCCGAGAGGTGCGACGTACTCCCGCTCCCGGACGACGCGAAGATGAGCTGACCCGGGCGGGCCTTTGCGAGTGAGACGAATCCGCGCACGTCCTTCACGGGCAGCGAGGGATGCACCACGAGCACGTTGTGCACGGCTGCGATGCGTGTGATCGGCGTGAAATCCTTCAGCGGGTGGTAGCCCATTTTCGGATAGAGACTGACATTGGTCGAGAACGACGCGGAAACGACGAGCAGTGTGTGTCCATCCGCGGGCGAGCGGGCGGCAAGTTCCGCCGCGATGTTGCTGTTCGCGCCCGGACGGTTGTCGATGACGAACTGCTGCTTGAATGCCTCGGCGAGCCCGGGTTGAATCAGGCGCGCCATGATGTCGGTCGAGCCACCCGGCGGAAAGCCGACCAGCATGCGCACCGATTTGGAAGGATAGTTCTGTGCGAGCGGCGAGGCACACCAGAAGAGGCTCAGAGCGGGAATGAGGAAGACGAATCTCGGCATGTTTTCGGTTTCTGATGAGGGAGCGAGTGAACGGCGATTTAGTCGCGTATCAAACGCTCTAGAATGCAATGTCCATGCCGAACTCGCAGGAGTGCTCATGTCCACATCCGACGTCGATGCAAATCACAGCAGTGCCCCTGAATTCATGACGCTCGCCCAGGCGAGCGAGCTCATTGCCGCAAAGCGGATATCGCCGGTCGAATATCTGCAAGCGTTGCAGCACCGAATCGATGCGTTGGATGATCAGCTGTGCGCCTTTATCACGCGCACCGACGAGATTGCGCTCGGGCAGGCACGGGCTGCCGAACAGGAAATCGTGCACGGTCAGCATCGGGGCGCGCTGCACGGCATCCCGTTCGCTCTGAAGGACGTCTTCGATACGGCAAACGTGCGCACCACGGGCCACTCGAAGCTCGGCATCGACAACGTCCCCGCACGCAACGCCACTGCCGTACAGCGGCTGATCGATGAGGGTGCAGTCATGCTGGGCAAGGTCGCCACGCACGAATTCGCAAGCGGCGGACCTTCGCTCGACCTGCCTTGGCCGCCTGCGCGCAACCCATGGAATACTGCCTGCTTTACCGGCGCATCGAGCAGCGGATCGGGGGCGGCAGTCGCCGCCGGGTTCTGTCCAGCGGCGCTGGGTACCGACACCGGCGGCAGCATCCGCATCCCTGCGGCGCTGTGCGGCGTTGCCGGGCTCAAGCCGACCTATGGACGCGTAAGCCGGCGCGGCGTCATCCCGAATTCGTTCACTTTCGATCATGCGGGACCGCTCGCATGGACCGTCGAGGACTGCGCCCTCCTCCTGCAATGCATCGCCGGCCACGATGCCGACGACCCAAGCAGTTCGACCACCGCAGTTCCGGACTATCGCGCGGCTTTGAGCGGCGACATCCGCGGCCTGCGCATCGGCGTGGTGAGGCACTACTGGGAGGAGGAAGGCAACATTCACCCTGAGGCGGCGCGGGCGATGGAAGACGCGATCGAGATCCTCGAAAAGCTCGGCGCACGGATCGGTACGGCCCGGATGCGTAGCCGCCAGGCCTACAATGACGTAAAGATGGTGATCGCAAAATCCGAGATCGTCATCGTGCACGAGCGCAACATGCGCGAGCGATTGAGCGAGTTTGGTGCGGATTTCATAGGTCGTAATCTGCCGGGGTTTCTCTTCAGCGCTGCCGATTACGTGCGCGCCCAACGTGTACGACGACGCATGGTCGAGGAGATGGTGCCGCTCTACCAGAAGTTCGATGTGCTACTGACGGCGAGCAGCGCACCAGCGAGCCGCCTCGACGCGTTGATTGGCTCGGGATTCTCGACCAAATGGGAGAGCCCCAACATCTATACGCCGTTCAACGTAACGGGCGGCCCAGCGCTCTCGGTATGCAACGGGTATACGATCGACGGTATGCCGCTCGCGATGCAGATCGTCGGTCGCCCCTTCGACGAGACGACCGTGCTGCGGGTCGGGGATGCCTACGAACGAGCCACATCGTGGCGAGCGCGCCGACCGCAATTGACTGCCGGCACGCCCGCGCCCGCACTCACTGCGTCGACGGAGACGATGCCGGACCCGGATACGATTGACGAATCGACACGCGCAACGGTTGACGCAGCGATCCGCCGCGCCGGCCTCGCCCTTGCCGATCGTCATCGTGCACTACTCTACCGTGTCGCCGAACCGGTGTTGCAGGCGGTAGCACGCATCGACCGCGATTACCCCTTCGGCGACGAGCCAGCGAACGTATTCCGCCTCGATCGGTGAGTGAAGACAATGCGCTCAACCCCCAACACCTTCTCCGAGCACGTCAAACTGGCATCTCGGAGAGAAAATCGAGCCTAACGGCGCATGCGCTCATCTTCGGATACGCGGGAGAAGTTCAAACTGACGGTTTCTTCAACGAACTGCCAAAGTCGTTCTCATAGACCCATATCACCGTAGTTACGGGATCGAGCATTCCTTCCAAATGATCTCCCTCTTGGCCCAACATTCCGAAACAGAGAGTGCGCGACGCCCGTCCGCCGCTGAATCGACGTCGATTCGGACGCGGGGCTGCGGCAGCTCTGGTGAGTCTTCGCCTCGGCCGCGGCGGGCCGCGTCCTGTGTCGCGGCGGCGGCAACTCGCGCCACCGCTATTGTGGCTGCGACTTCAAGAACTCGAGTAGTTCCCGCGCGCAGCGATCCGAGGCGGTGTCGGTGATGTTGTGCGGCATGCCCTCGAGCACCACGAACTTGCATCCGGGCACGAGACTTTGCAGCGCGCGGTATTCGTCCACGGTGTGCAGCGGGTCTGCTCCAGGGGCGACCGCGAGCACCGGACAGCGCATCGCAGCCAGTGCCTGCGACAGGTCCTGACTCGCCATCAGCGGGACGAAGCGCGAGAGCGTATCGATGTTCGTACGCGCGGCTTCGGTCACGAACCAGTCGATGAATCCGGGCGGCGCCGATTCGACATCGACCCGGTCTCGGATCGTGTCGCGCAGGAACTTCTCGAGCCCGTCGCGGCTGATTCGCGCAAGCCAGGCGCCGTAGTCGACATGGCCTGTCTTCATGCCGGGAGTTGCCGCGAAGCAGCCGAGCGTTGCGACCCGATCCGGATGGCGGCTGGCAAAGCCCTGCGAGATATAGGCACCTGCCGAGGAACCCGCGATATGCACCTGGCGTACATCCAGATGATCGAGCAGTTCGGCGATATCCTGTATCAGGCGATCGAAGGTGATCGGCTCCGGGCCGTGCGGATCGGACTCGCCGTGGCCGCGCAGGTCGATACGCACGACCCGATAGTCGCGTGCGAGGTGCGGCACCCAGGCGAAAAAACGGCGCGAACTGCCCATTGCTGCATGCACGAGCAGCAGTGTCTGCGGCGTACGCCACGGATCGGTGAAATCATCGATGACGTAGCGCAGGGTGAGCCCATCGGAGGTGCGGAAGGTATCCATCGTCGTCGTTTCGTTAGCGGTCAGTCGGCGCGCTCGATGCGCTTGGCTAGTTGGGAATCGGGCTCGAGTTCCACCCGGAACGCGTTCATGATCGATCCCAGCCCGATGAAATACGCGCAGACGAGCGTGATGTCGGTGATCTGACGCGGCGTGAAGTGTTGCTTCAGTGCGGCAAAGGTTTCGTCGGCGACGTTGCCGCCCTGTGCGAACTCCTGCGCATAGACGATGGCCGCGCGCTCGTCCGGACGCAGCGTGCTCGCGAGCGTACCGATCTTCAGCTGATGCAGCTCCTCCTCGGTCACGCCCGCCTTGCGCGCATGTGGGTAGTGGTGGATCCACCCGTACTCGATGCCGCGGGCGATCGCGAGGATCACGAGTTCGCGCGTCCGCCCCGGAATCTTCACTTCGTAGCGCACGTACTCGCCGAAGGCCGCGAAGCGCTTCAGCCCCTCGGGCGCGTTGCTCATGCTGGCGAGTATGTTGGATACATAGCCCCGAGTGCGGGTGATCTGTTCGTAGGTGTCCTTGAGTACCGGATCCTGATCCGGATGGGCGGTCGGCAAGCGGCTCACGGTCTGCTCTCCTTCGGATGATTCGACATTCGATCCTGCGCGTTGGGAAGCGCTCAGTCGACGCGCAGTTTGGCGGCCTTGACGACGCGCGACCACTTGGCCAGTTCCGCCTTCATGAAATCGCGCAGTTCGGCCGGCGAACCGGCGACCACATCCATGCCCTGCTTGTTCAGTCGCGCGGTCATGTCGGGGGTTCGCAGCACGCCGGTGAAGATCTCGTGCAGTCGCCCTACCACCGTTCGTGGCGTCGCCGCCGGCGCGAGCAGCGCGTACCAGGTACCGGTCTCGATGCCCGTGAAGCCGGCCTCCGCCATGGTCGGGATGTCGGGCGCGATAGTGAGGCGCTTGGCATCGGCCACAGCGAGCGCCCGCAGGCGCCCGGCGCGAACGTAGGCATCGATGGAAATCGGCCCGACGAACATCATGTGGACGTGCCCGGCGACGACGTCCGCGATGCCCGGCCCGGCGCCCTTGTAGGGAATGTGATTGATCGTGACGCCCGTAGCGAGCTTGAGCAGTTCACCCGACAGGTGGGGGCTGCTGCCGTTGCCACCGGACGCAAAATTGATCACCCCCGGCTTCGCCTTGGCGAGCGCGACCAGCTCACGGACCGACTTGGCACCGACTGAAGGATGCACGACCAGCACATTGGGCTGCGTCGCGAGCAGCGAGACCGGTTCGAAATCCCTGATCGCGTCGTAGGGGATCTTCGGGAACAGCGACGGATTCACCGTATGCCCGGTCGTGACCAGCACGATCGTGTATCCGTCCGCGGGCGCCTTCGCTACCAGATCGGTGCCGATGGTGCCTCCGCCGCCGCCCCGGTTGTCGATGACGATCGTCTGTCCGAGCGCATCGATTGCCGCCGCATGCAGGGTCCTCGCGAGATTGTCCGCACCGCCGCCGGGGGCGAACGGCACGATCATCCGTACCGGGCGCGTTGGAAACGGTTGCGCGCTTACGTCGATCGTTATGCCCGCCATCCAGGCGGTCAGGGCGATCAGGCCGGTGCTGGCCCCATGTGTCGGGAACGATCTGAGTTGGATCCACGTCCTGGGTCTTTCACCTGCGATCGACCGGTGCGTTGCGCTCATGGCAGCACCTCCGTGAGCATCCGTTGTGCTTCGATGCGTTCGAAGTGTGCGCCCCGGTCGAACATCGCATCGAATGGCGCACGCGCGCCCCGCTCCTGGAGCGTGGCGGTTTCGTCCACGGATCGACCATCGGTTCCGAGAATCACACCGTAATCGGTGCGGGCCGCCTGCGGTGTGACAAAGCCGTCGAGCACGTCGTCGAGCACGCGTTGCGGGGTGCGCTCGAACGGATCGCCGTAGCCCCCACCGCCGCAGGTAATCACCCGCAGCACATCACCGCGCACGAGCGAGACGCCTTCCGCAAAGCCAGGCACCTCACGCTCGTCCGCGCGGCCGGGGTTGATGACAATACGCCCGGGACGGCCAGCCCGTCCGCCCGCAACACCCCACGGCGGCACCTGCTGGTTGCCCATGCGGGTGGCGACCACGACCTTCCCGGCCTGCATCACGTAATCGCGAATCACGCCCAATCCGCCGCGGAACTTGCCGGGCCCGCCGGAATCCGGCGCGATGCCGTACTGTGCCACCCGCATCGGATACGCACCCTCGAGGAACTCGACCGGATAATTCTTCTGGGTGCCGACGTAGATGACGTCGAGACCGTCGGCATGGGGCCGCGCGCCCTGCCCCGCGCCGATGCCGTCGGTGCAGAAGAAATGCTCGCCCGGCGCCGCGTCAACCGCATGGAAGACCACGATCACGTAATCCGGGGAGCCGGCTGGGGTCCTGCCTTCGGTGGCTTGCGCGAACACGCCGAGCACCGCGTTGGCGAAGCGCCAGAGCGTGTGTGCCCGCAGTCCGAGCGGCGCTGGCCGCACCGGTTGAAGGATACTGCCGCGGCGCAGCCGCACCTCGCCGATCGCGCGATAGGCGCCCTGGTTCTGATGCACGCTGCCGTCGATGCTGACCAGATAGCGTGAGAACAGCATGCGGCAGGAATCCGGGTGCATGAGGTAGTTGATCGGGCCGCGGGCCTGATCGTCGCTGCGCGTGCAGTCCACCAGGCTCACGCCGTCACGATCGAACTCGACCTCGACCTCCACGCGATAGGACTTGTCCGTCACGCAGTCGTTGTCCACGTAATCCGCGAAGCGGTAGCGCCCTGGTCGGACGTTCGCCGCGAGGACGCTTCTCACCGCGGTCTCCGAGCGGGTATGCAAGGCATCGAATGCGGCATCGATGGCGCTGCTGCCGTAACGTTCGAACAGTTCGATCAGCCGCGTCTGGCCCAGCCTCGAGGCAGCCATCATGGCGCGCGTGTCGCCCTCGAGCATGTCGGGGTAACGCGAATTGCGCAGGATCGTGCGATACAGATCGTCGTTGAGCCGCCCCTGATCCACGATCCGCACCTGTGGCACTGTGATCCCCTCCTGGAACACGTCCGTCGCCTGCGGCGAGATGCTGCCGGGGCGCGCGCCGCCGATGTCCCAGAAGTGGCCGAAGCACAGGGAGTAACCGACGATGTCCTGGCCGAAGAATGCGGGTGCGATGAAGCACATGTCGGGCGTGTGAGAGATCGCACCGTTGAGAAGGTACGGATCGCTGACCCAGTACACGTCGCCCGGATTCATGCTCGGCGGTGGAAAGCGCTCGAAGATCGTCTCCAGCATGCCCGGACCGGAGCGGTCGTGCGTGGTGTAGAGCAGGCGAGCCTGCCGATCGGCGAGCCCGGAGAAGTGATCGCCTTTCTCGCGAATGAAGGGCGACATGGATGTGCGCACCATCAGCGACTCCATCTCGTCCCCGCACGCCTTGAGGGCGCCCTTGACGATTTCGATCAGAATGGGATCGACCGCCGCCGCAGTCATCGACTTGCCTCCATGAGGATGTTGCCGTAGTCGTCCATGCGGGCGCGATGGCCGGGCAAAACCAGCACGGTCGAGAAGCGCTGCTCGATCACCGCCGGTCCTGCCGTGCACCAGCCGGCGCCGAGCTGGTCGAAATCGAATACCGGCGTGTGCACCCTGCCGATCTGCCCGCCGAAACAGACCTCGCGGTGTGCGACGGCTTGGACATTCGCCGCGACCGGCTCCCGCTTGCGCAGCGCCAGGCGTGGCAGTCGGCCGAGCGCGGTCACGCCGAGATTCACCAGTTCGACGGCGAGATTCGGCGAAGACCAGGCGTACTGCCGCTCGTGTTCCTCGTGAAAGCGGCGCTCGATGTCGTCGAGATCGGCAGCCGTGAGCGGCGCGAGGCCTGCTGCGCCGCTCACGGCACTCAGTCGAACGGTAAGTTCGTAGCCCTGATGGACGTAGCGCAATCCTGCCGTACGCACGAGTGCGGCCGCCTGCGGCTGGATCTGCTCGGCCTCGAACCATGTCTGCGCGCGTTGCTCCAGCGCCGCCATGACTGCATTGAGCCGATCGAGATCACGCACGGCGGACGACTGCACGACCGTCTGGACGAAATCGGTCTTCAGATCGGTGGCGAGCAGTCCGAGCGTGGACAGCAGTCCCGCGCTCGCAGGCACGATCACGAGCGGAATCCCGAGCAATTCGGCCAGGCGGCCCGCATGCAAGCCGCCGCCGCCGCCGCCGGCTACCAGCGCGAACCGCCGCGGATCGTAGCCTCGCTCGACCGACACGGCGCGGATCGCCGCGGCCATGTTGTTGTTCAGGAGTTCGACGATGCCATCGGCCGCAGCCTCCAGCGTGAGCCCGAGCGGTTCGGCGACCTTGGCGAGAATGGCTTCGCGCGCGCGTGAAGCGTCGAGATCGACCTCGCGCCCGAGACGCGTCGGCGACCGGCCCCTGACCAGATTGGCGTCCGTCACGGTCGGCTC
>JBIKKL010000143.1:0-9278 GCA_044360365.1 Burkholderiales bacterium
GGTTCGAAGCGATCATCTGCAACTACGCCAACCCTGACATGGTGGGACACACGGGCAACCTCGAAGCCGCCACCCAGGCCATCGAAGCGGTCGACGCGTGTCTCGGCCGCTGCGTCGAGGCGATGCGCGAAATCGGCGGCGAAGTGCTCGTGACCGCCGATCACGGCAATGCCGAGATGATGATGGACGCCCAGACGCAGCAAGCCCATACGGCGCACACGACCAACGTCGTGCCGCTCCTCTACATCGGCAGAAACGCGCGGATCGCGGAGTCCGGCGCGCTCAGCGACATTGCGCCGACACTGCTCACGATGATGGGTCTCCCGCAGCCGACCGATATGACGGGCAAATCCCTCGTCAGATTGGCGTGATTCGACTGCTCGGTTGCGCCTTTGTGCTGTTGCTCTCGACCGGCGAGCCGGTCGGGGCTGCAGCGCCGGCGCCTTCCGAGGAACTGAAGGCGCTTCGCGCCAAACTCGAGGCGATCAAGAACGACATCGCCCGCAGCGAGACGTCACGCAACGAAACCACGGCGGCGCTCAAGGCCGCCGAAACGGCAATCTCGGATGCCAATCGGAAACTGACCGAACTCGGCGCCTCGAAGGAGGAAATCGACGCGCATCTCGATAGCCTGCGCAGCCAGCGCAACGAGGTCGAAAAGCGGCTCGACAAACAGCGCGGACTCGCCGCCCGCCTGGTGCATCAGCACTACACCGCGGCACCGGCCGGCGCCCTGCAAGCGCTCGCCGCCGGACAGAATCCGAACGAGCTGGCACGCACAACGACGTATCTCGGCTACATTGCCGGGGCAAGACGCGAAATTCTCGACGCGCTGCGCCGGGACGGCGAGGCACTGCGCGGCCTGGAGCAGGAAACGGCAACGCGCCAGGCCGAACTGAACGCGATCCAGCAGGCCCGGCTTGCCGAACGCAGGCGACTCGAAAGCGAACGCGAGAACCGCAAGCAGGTCCTGACCAGAATCGCGGCGACGATCGACCACCAGCGCCAGACAGCGGATGCGCTCGCCAAAGACGAGGCGAGGCTCGCCAAGCTGGTCGAAGATCTTGCCCGGATGCTCGCCGCCCGCAAGGCGAAGGGCGCGCAGGCGCGCAAGCCGCCGTCCGCACCGGCGCCCGCGCCGAGTAGCCCGTCGCCCCCACCGGCCGCGACCGGTCATTCCGTCTTCGAGCAGCTCAAGGGCCGACTGCAAATGCCCGTGCGCGGGGAACTCGTGGGGCGCTTCGGGAGTCCACGGTCCGACAGTGGGGCGTCCTGGCGCGGTTTGTTCATCCAGGCACCCACAGGCAGGGAGGTCAAGGCCGTCGCGCCCGGGCGCGTGGTCTTTGCCGACTGGCTGCGCGGGTTCGGCAACCTGCTGATACTCGACCACGGGGACGGCTTCATGAGCCTGTACGGCAACAACGAAACGCTGATCGGCCGCATCGGCGAACCCGTGCGCGGCGGCGATACGGTTGCAATCGTAGGTGCGAGCGGCGGGAATACGGTGTCCGGTTTATACTTTGAATTGAGGCATCAAGGAAGGCCTTTCGATCCCCTGGGTTGGTTGAATCTGAAGTAGGCTGACAGTTCGCGCACGGACGCGACAGGAGCAATGTGCATGTTTAGCAAATGGCGGCAGATCGGTTTGATCGCAGTGGGTATCGTCGTCGGCGTGATGATCAGCATCAACTACTCCGCGGTGGCCCAGCGCTCCATGGCGCCGTTGCCGGTGGAGGAAATGCGCGCCTTCACGGATGTCTTCGAAGCCATCAAGCGCAATTACGTCGAGCCGGTCGAGGACAAGAAGCTCTTTACCGAGGCCATCAACGGCATGCTGACCGGCCTCGACCCCCATTCAGCCTACCTCGATCAGGATGCCTTCAAGGAACTGCAGGTCGGCACCCAGGGCGAATTCGGCGGCCTCGGCATCGAGGTCGGGATGGAGGACGGCTTCGTGAAGGTCGTCGCACCGATCGACGATACCCCGGCAGCGCGTGCCGGTTTGAAGCCCGGCGATCTCATCATCAAGCTCGACGAAACCGCGGTGAAGGGCATGTCCTTGAACGATGCCGTCAAGCGCATGCGCGGCAAGCCGAACAGCAACATCACGCTGACCGTCGTACGCAAGGGCGAGGCGGCACCGTTCACCGTCACGCTGACCCGGGCGGTCATCAAGATCCAGAGCGTGAGGTTCAAGCTCATCGAGCCCGATTTCGGCTACGTGCGGATCTCGCAGTTCCAGGAGCATACGGGGGAGACCCTCGTGAAGGCCGTGGACGGTCTCTACAAGCAGAACCAGAAGCCGTTGCGAGGCCTCGTGCTCGATCTGCGCAACGACCCGGGCGGATTGCTCAACGGCGCCGTTGCCGTATCGGCCGCCTTCCTGCCGCAGAACTCGCTGGTCGTATACACCGACGGCCGCACCGAAGACGCCAAGATGAAGCTCAACGCCAGCAGCGAGTTCTACCTGCGTGGCCGGACGCGGGAAGACTACATTCAGAAACTGCCGCCCGAAGTGAAGAACGTGCCGATGGTCGTGCTGGTCAACGGCGGTTCTGCGTCGGCGTCGGAGATCGTTGCGGGCGCCCTCCAGGATCACAAGCGCGCCACGATTATCGGTACCCAGACATTCGGCAAGGGATCGGTCCAGACGATCATGCCGCTCGGCAACAACACGGCCATCAAGCTTACGACGGCACGGTACTACACGCCGAACGGTCGTTCGATCCAGGCCAAGGGCATCACGCCGGACCTGATCGTCGAAGATCCTTTCAATCCGAGCGATCAGGCGCTGCGCATGCGCGAAGCCGATCTCGGTCGACATCTGCTGAACGACCGCGAAGGCGAAACGCCTGGCGCCACCCCCAAGCCCGAAGCATCTGCCGCGCCGACCGAAGGGGCTGCACCGCAGGCAAAGCCGCGTCCGAAGCCGAAGCCCCTCGCACCCGGGGAGATCGTCTCGAATGACGATTTCCAGGTACTGCAGGCGCTGAATCACCTGAAGGGCGAAAAGGTGCTGGCGAAGGCCCCTTGATCCCGGCATGATCGAGTCACGACGCCCGGCGCGACGCCGGGCGTCGGCGTTTCCGGCCTCGCCTTTTCGCCACCGCCGCATCGCCACTGCCCCATGAACGACGACCAGCTCCTGCGCTACAGCCGCCACATCCTGCTGCCCGAACTCGGCGTGGAAGGCCAGGAACGCCTGCTCGCCAGCCACGCCCTCATCGTGGGCGCCGGCGGTCTCGGGTCACCGGCCGCCATGTACCTCGCCGCTGCCGGCGTCGGACGCATCACGATCTGCGACGCGGACAAGGTCGATCTCACCAACCTGCAGCGCCAGATCGCCCACAGGAACGATTCGGTAGGGATGCCGAAGGTCGTCTCGGCCAAGCGCACGCTCAGCGAACTCAACCCGGAAATCGATATCGTCGCGCTGGAAGCACGCCTCGATCCGCAGGCGTTGATGAACAGGGTCGCGGATTGCAGCGTCGTGCTCGATTGCAGCGACAATTTCGCGACCCGCCACGCGGTGAATCGCGCCTGCGTGGCACACCGTGTTCCGCTGGTGTCCGGCGCGGCGATCCGGTTCGACGGCCAGATCAGCGTGTTCGATCTGCGCTCGGCCGACAGCCCATGCTATGCGTGCCTGTTCAGCGAAGACGCGCAATCCGAGGAGATGCGCTGCGCCGTGATGGGCGTGTTCGCACCGCTGACCGGCATCGTGGGAGCAACGCAGGCCGCGGAGACGATCAAGCTCCTGAGCGGTGCAGGCAGGACGTTGAGCGGGCGGCTCCTGATTCTCGATGCACTGGATATGGAGTGGCGCAGCATGCGCCTCAAGCGGGATCCGGCGTGCACGGTGTGCGGAACGTCGGCGGCGGCAGCTTAGCGCGTCGCCCCCGCTCGTAGTTCAGTTCGGCCGCCTGGCGCAGTTCGGATCGGCCCGCGCCGAGGGCCAAGGCACCTACTTGGTCATGTCCAGATCCATGGAATCCTCCGCGGCGGGTGCTGCAGGCGGTGCGCTGGCGGGCGCGGCCGCCGGCCGTACGAGCAATTCCTCGAGGTCCTGGGCAATGCGCTGCGAATCGGCGCCGTTGCGGCCCATGCATTGCATGAGCACTCGCGCCGGAAGATCCGCAAGCTGCAACGGACGGTGCATGTCGCGCACACGCGCCGCATTCGTGAGCGCAGGGGCAAGATGGGTCGAACGAAACCCGGGTTTGGCCGATTCCACCGCCTCGATGATCGCCTGCTGGGCGCGGGCAATGCCGACGAGAAGTTCGGCGAGCTGCTGCGTGCTGATGTTTGCCATCGGTACTCTCCCGGAAACGCTTGCGGTTCGATTAGAACGAATTCAGGACGCACTTCCATTGTTCGGGCCACCCAGCCATCAAATCGCGCTTGAAGCTGCTTTTCGCGAACTGATGCCAACGCCCGATCACCAGACTCAGCAGCAGATTCGCATAGACGGACTGATCCGTCTCGGCCGGTATCTCGTTCTGCTGGATCGCGAAGCGCAACGACTGCTTGAGACTCGCCTCGACCCGATCGAGCAACTGATTGATCCGCGTCTGCAGGCGTGGATCCTCGTGCACGAGCGCATCGCCGTTGAGCACGCGCGTCATGCCGGGATTTTTTTGGGCGAAGCCGAGCAGCAGGGTCACCGTCTTTTCGATCTGCCTGAGGCCGCTCGGCTCGTCGGTGCCGATGCGGTTGATGAGCCCGAACAGGCTCTCCTCGATGAATTCGATCAGGCCTTCATACATCTGCGCCTTGCTTGCAAAGTGGCGATACAGGGCGGCTTCGGAGACGTCGACCCGGGCCGCAAGCGCCGCCGTGGTGATCTTCTCCCAGCGCGGCGTTTCCAGCATGCCCGCCAGTGTCTGAAGGATCTCCACGCGGCGCTGCCCCGGTTTTCGTTTTGCCGGCATTCTTCTTTTCCCCCACGCGAGACCAACCTGCGCGGCCCGTTCGTCGTTGCGTCTCATGCATGGCGATCACCGCACGCGGCCCCCAATCTGGCGCAACGCACGAACGCTGCGGATCGTGTAGTCGACGTAGCCCGGCGCATTGTGCGCGTGGGCGAACCACACGGTGCGCATGCCGAGCTTCTTGGCGGTGCGCAAATTCTCGAGCGAATCTTCCACCATGATACATTGCCGGGCACGCAGCCGGTGTCTTCGCAGCAGGAGCAGAAAGCCGTACGCATCCGGCTTCGGTCGATAGCGCGTGCGCTCGATGCACACCACGTCGTCGAAGAGATCGGCGATCCGAAGCGCCTTCAGTACCGCCCTGGCGTAATGTACCGGACCATTGGAAAACACGATCCGCCGCCCGCGCATTCGGCGCAGCGTCTGACGCAGCCCCGCCTCCTTCAGCACCATGCGCTCGAGGTCGGCGAAACGATGGGTCTCGCGCAGGAAGTGCCCCGGGTCGATGCCGTGATGTCGCATGAGCCCAAGCAGCGTCGCGCCATACATGCGCCAATAGCGCTGACGCAACTCGCCGGCGGCCGCTGAGTCGAGTGCGAGCATCTGCTCCAGATACTCGGTCATCGACCGATTGATGTGCGGGAAGATATGCGGCCGCGCGTCGTGCAGCGTGTTGTCGAGATCGAAGATCCAGGTGACCAAGCGCTCCGGCATCCAGAGGTCAGTCGTAGCGACCGGCACGCATGCTACGAATCGCCGACATAAAACACTAATGCGAACGGATCAGCGTTCCGACGCCCTGATCGGTCAGCACTTCGAGCAGCACCGCATGTTCGACGCGGCCGTCGATGATGTGCACGCTCTTCACGCCGCTGCGCGCGGCATCCAGCGCCGCACTGATCTTCGGCAGCATGCCGCCGGAAATCGTCCCGTCGGCGAAGAGTTCGTCGATCCGACGGGCGGTGAGCCCCGTCAGCAGATTGCCCTGCTTGTCGAGCACGCCCGCGGTATTCGTGAGCACGATGAGCTTTTCGGCCTTGAGGATCTCGGCGAGCTTGCCTGCGACGAGATCGGCGTTGATGTTGTAGGTTTCTCCGTTCTTGCCCACGCCGATCGGCGCGACGACCGGGATGAAATCCGCGGAATCGAGCAGGTGCACGATCGACGGATCGATGGTTTCGATCTCCCCGACCTGACCGATGTCGATCCAGGCTTCGGCCTTGTCCTTGTCGGGGACGAGCATCTTGCGGGCACGGATGAAGCCGCCATCCTTGCCCGTCAGGCCGACGGCACGCCCGCCGTGCGTGTTGATGAGATTGACGATCTCCTTGTTCACCGCGCCGCCCAGCACCATCTCGACGACATCCATCGTTTCGGCGTCGGTCACGCGCATGCCCTGGACGAAAACGCCCTGCTTGCCCAGACGCTTGAGCAGATCGTCGATTTGCGGCCCGCCGCCGTGGACCACGACCGGATTCATGCCGACCAGCTTCAACAGCACCACGTCATGCGCGAAGCTTTGCTTCAGCTTCTCGTCGGTCATCGCGTTGCCGCCGTACTTTATGACGATCGTCTTGTCGTGGAAGCGGCGGATGTAGGGCAAGGCTTCGGCAAGTATGGCGGCCTTGTGCTGGGGATTCGTCGGCTCGTTGGCCATGGCAGTCGGGGCGTCCGTCGGTGAAGGAGTTCGCCCGGATTCTAACGCTCGTACGGGCAGGATAGACAAGGACATGCTGCTTTCGGGAACAAGCCGCCGCCCCGCACACTCCATAGCCCAGCGGCGGCATTCGTCCCGATACCTTCGGCGAAAGCGACGCGGCACGCCGCAGCTATAATCCGACGACCACCACACCGAACCATCCAGGCCATGCCCGCTGTCGCCGCAAGCGGGATGTGCCCTCCCCAACCACCAAGGAAAGCATGAAAGCCCTCATCGCGCTGATCATCCTGGTCGTGAGTGCGACCGCCCACGGACAATCCGCCCCCACGCCGCCGACCATTGCGGCGAAGTCCTATCTGCTCTACGACTTCCAGGCCCGTCAGGCGCTGGCGAGCCTCAATGCCGAAGAACGCGTGGAGCCGGCGTCCCTGACCAAGGTGATGACCGCGTATGTCGCCTTCAACGCCCTGAAGCAGAAAACGCTCAAGATGGATCAGACCGTCCCGGTCTCCGAGGCCGCGCGCAAGGCCGAAGGCTCGCGCAGCTTCATCGATCCGCGCATTCCCGTCACAGTCGACGAACTGCTCCGCGGCATGATCATTCAGTCCGGAAACGATGCGTCCATCGCGCTGGCCGAGGTGATCGCAGGATCGGAGGAAGCCTTCGCGCAGCTCATGAACAAGGAAGCGAAGCGCCTGGGCCTCACGAACACGAATTTCAGGAACGCCACCGGCCTGCCGGATCCGAACCACTACACGACGGCCGCAGACCTCACCAAACTCGCTGCGGCACTCATACAGGATCACCCGGAGTATTACCCGCTCTACTCCATCAAGGAATACACCTACAACAAGATCAAGCAGCCCAATCGCAATCGCCTGCTCTGGACCGATCCGACCGTCGACGGCATGAAGACCGGGCACACCAAGGCGGCGGGCTGGTGTCTCATCAGCTCGGCCAAGCGGGGCGAACGGCGTCTGGTCCTCGTGCTCGTGGGGGCGGATTCGGGAAACGCCCGCGCCTCCGAAAGTCAGAAGCTGCTCAACTTCGGCTTCCAGTTCTACGAAACGGTGCGGTTGTACGAAAAGGGCCAGTCGATCGCCGACCTCAAGGTCTGGAAGGGTCGCACCGATACGCTCAAGGCCGGCTTCGATCGGGATCTGCTGTTCACCCTGCCCAAGGGCCAGGCCGATAAACTCAAGGCAACACTGGAAAGCCAGCAGCCGCTGGTCGCACCGGTCGATGCCGGGCAGCGCGTAGGCACCATGAAAGTGACGCTGGACGGCAAGCCGTTTACCGAAGTACCGGTCGTTGCACTCGACAAGGTCGAGGTCGGCAACATTTTCGCTCGTGGCTGGGACGCGATGCGGCTGTTCTTCAAATAAGGGAGCGTCAGGAATGGGTGGGCAGACGGTATACCTCAACGGGGAATTCACTCCGATCGAAGAAGCGCGCATCCCCGTGCTCGACCGCGGCTTCATCTTCGGCGATGGCGTCTACGAGGTGATCCCGGTCTACTCCGGACATCCGTTCCGCATGACGCAGCACCTCGTCCGGCTGCAAAAGAGCCTCGACGCCATCAAGCTCGTCAATCCGATGAGCAACGCGCAGTGGAGCGGGCTCGTTCGCAAGCTCGTGAAGATGCATCCCGAGTGGCAGGACCAGGGTGTCTACATCCAGGTGACGCGTGGGGTCGCCCGGCGGGATCATGCCTTCCCGAAGGAGGTCGTCCCGACGGTGTTCATGATGACCAATCTGCTGCCCCTGCCGGATCGGAAGTACGTCACCGAAGGCGTCGCCTGCGTCAGCGCCACCGACAACCGCTGGCTGCGCTGCGACATCAAGTCGACCTCGCTCCTCGGCAACGTGCTGATGCGTCAGCGCGCAGCGGAAGCGGGTTGTGTCGAATGCATCATGTTCCGCGACGGCTTCCTCTCCGAAGCGTCGTCGAGCAACGTCTTCGTGGTCAAGGGCAAACAGATCGCCGCGCCACCCAACAATCATCTCGTCCTGCCTGGCACCACGAACGACGTCGTGATGGAACTGGCGCGGAAATCCCGAATGCCGCTCGTCATCCGTGAAGTCAGCGAAGACGAAGTGCGCGCTGCCGACGAGATCTGGATCACCTCCGCGACGAAGGAAGTCCTCGCGGTCACCCGCCTCGACGATCGGCCGGTTGGATCCGGCAAGCCCGGCCCCATGTACAAGCGGATGTTCCGGCTCTATCAGGACTACAAGCGAACCGTCATGCGACGCGGCTGAGCCCTTTCGGCTGCGATCCCCCTACCACGGAGCCCGCCATGGCCGCCGAAGAAACGCTGATCGAGTACCCGTGCGACTTCCCCATCAAGATCATGGGCAAGACGACACCCGGCTTCGCACAGACGATCGTGGAACTCGTGCGGCGGCATGCACCGGACTTCGAGGCGGCCAGTGTCGAGATGCGCACCAGCAAGCAAAGCAAGTACTTGTCGGTCACGTGCACCGTCAGGGCCACGTCGCGCGAACAGCTCGACACGCTCTACAAGGAGCTTTGTGACCATCCGCTCGTCGTGATGGTGCTCTGAGCGCGCCGAGCGCCCGCCGTGCTCTCCTGCCCAAACGCACCTGCGATGTACGACGCCAC
The DNA here is from genome assembly GCA_044360365.1 of Burkholderiales bacterium. Lineage (GTDB taxonomy): Bacteria > Pseudomonadota > Gammaproteobacteria > Burkholderiales > WYBJ01 > WYBJ01. Next base: position 9,218 of record JBIKKL010000143.1, read on the forward strand.
GACTGCTTCACCGGCAGACCCGATCGAATGCGCGCCTGTCGTGCACAGGTTGGGTCGGGTC
>JBIKKL010000144.1:0-9256 GCA_044360365.1 Burkholderiales bacterium
GGGCGCCGGCCAGAAGGTCTTCGAACGCGTCCATGCCGATGCACAGGGCGAGCGAGAGTCCGATGGCGGACCACAACGAATAGCGACCGCCGACCCAGTCCCAGAACTCGAAAACGTTGCGGGAGTCGATGCCGAACCGCGACGTCTCGGCGAGGTTGGTCGACAATGCGACGAAGTGCTGCTTCACGGCTTCTTCGGTGCCGAGCCGTGCAACCAGCCAAGCCCTGGCGGAGCGAGCGTTTGCGATCGTCTCCTGGGTCGTGAATGTCTTCGAAGCAACGATGAACAGCGTCGATTCCGGATCGACTCGCTTCAGGACCTCGGCGAGGTGCGTCCCGTCGACGTTGGAGACGAAGTACGGTGACAGACGCTCGTGTCGATATGGAGCGAGCGCCTCGGTGGCCATCAAGGGACCGAGGTCCGATCCGCCGATACCGATATTCACGATCTGCCGGATCGGCTTGCCCGTGTAACCGACGTGACGTCCACTTCGTACTGCATCGGTGAAGGTACGCATGGCGGTACGGACGCGGGTGATCTGCGGCGTGACGTCCATGCCGGCAATCGTCATGGCTCCCTGCGCGCGAAGCGCGACGTGGAAGGCGGGACGACCTTCGGTAGTGTTGATCGCCTCCCCGGAGAACATGCGTTCGATCCAAGCCGGCACGCCTTCCTGCCGTGCGAGAGAAACCAGCAGGGGCACGGTATCGTCGATGAGCCAGTTCTTCGAGTAATCGAGCGTGAGCCCTGCGGCGTGCAACGTGTAACGACGGGCCCGCTCGGGGTCTGCAGCGAAAAGATCGCGCAGGTGCCGCTGTGCGACGACATCGCGATGGGCCACGAGCGCTGTCCATGCGGATGAGCGTGTCAATGCAGTCATCTTCATTCGAATCCGGGGTCGATCGTGTCGAGGAATTCTAGTGGCTTGTGTCCGAGATTCGTAGCATTCATGCCGCACGCTGCGATTGATCTCATGGATGGAACAAGAATTTCTGACAAAGGACACTCACTGGCTGAAAAAAAGCCCCGAGGTACCTCGGGGCTCTTCAGTGGGACGTCTGTAACCCGTCCGCTCAGTGCGCCTTCTTCTTTGCCGCGACAACCTTTGCGGCCTGCGCCGAAGCGTTGTTCATGGCCATGTCGGCGGCTTCGCGGCTGACCTTCGAAAGCGTATCGTAGGCAGTGTTCGCCGCAGCGACGGCCGATTTGAATGCCGCGACTGCGGCTTCCGACCCTGCCGGAGCGGTCTTGACCGCGTTGTCGATGGCGGCCACGATTTCTCCGCTCACCTTGGCCATGCGATCTTCCATGACCTTGTTGATTTGGGATTGCGTGTCGGCGGCGACTTCGTAGACGCTCTTGGAGTACGCCACGGCCTTCTCCAGGCTGGGCTGGGCGGTCGTGGATTGCAGACTCATCAGATCTTGCACGTTCTTTACGTCGGACAGCGCTTTGGCGCTCTTGATGCTTTCATCCAGGGCATCCTTGACCGTCTTCATTTGCAGGCTGACCAGGCGCTCGGTGCTTTGCAGGGTGATGTTGGCGAGGCTGAGGGCAGCCTCGAGACTCGACTTGCCGAACTGCATGAACTGCTCGGGTGACTGGTACATGAGTTTGCTCCGTGGTTGACCGGGATGGATTGCGATATTGCACTGCAACAAATCCGAGTCTAGGCCACCCCGTAGGGTATTGTCAACCACGCCGAGCAACTTTCTTGTGGTGCAGCAATCCGCCCGGCGGGACCGTGGTCAGGCCGCACGCTCGAAAATCGCGGCGATGCCCTGGCCGCCCCCGATGCACATCGTGACCAAGGCATAGCGGCCTCCGGATCGCTCGAGTTCGTAGAGTGCCTTGACGGTCAAGACGCAGCCGGTGGCGCCGATGGGATGGCCGAGCGCGACGGCGCCCCCGTTCGGGTTGGTCTTCTCGGTCGGCATCTTGAGATCGCAGGCGACCGCCAGGGCTTGCACCGCGAAAGCTTCGTTGGACTCGATCACGTCGATGTCGCCCATGGTCAGTCCGGCCCTCTGGAGGGCCAGATTGCAGGCCGGTACCGGGCCGATCCCCATGATCTTTGGATCGACCCCGGCAACGGCGTACGACACCAGCCGCCCGAGAGGCTTGAGCCCGCGCGACTGTGCCTTGGCTGCATCCATCAACACGACGGCGGCTGCGCCGTCATTGATCCCGGAGGCGTTTCCGGCGGTGACCGACCCCTCCTTCTTGAACGCCGCGCGCAGCTTGGCCATGCCTTCCAGGGTCGCATCGCCGCGCGGATGCTCGTCGCGATCGAAGACGGTCGTGCCCTTGCGGGTCTTGAGTTCGATCGGGACGATCTGCGACTTGAACCGGCCTTGCTCGATGGCGTTGATGGCGCGCCGATGACTCTCGACGGCGAAGGCGTCCTGGTCTTCCCGGGATATCTTCCATCGGTCGGCGATGTTTTCGGCGGTGATGCCCATGTGGGCGGTGTCGAAGGGATCCGTCAGTGCACCGACCATCATGTCGATCACGCCGCCGTCGGCCATGCGCTGACCCCAGCGCAGCGTCGGCATGAGATACCCACCCCGGCTCATCGATTCGGCGCCGCCTGCTACGGCGGTATCGCAGTCGCCTGTCATGATGCTCTGGGCGGCCGATACGACCGCCTGAAGTCCGCTGCCACAGAGGCGGTTCAACGTCAGCGCCACGGTTTCCTGGGGCAGCCCGGCCTTGATCGAGGCCACACGCGAAAGGTACATATCCTTCGGCTCGGTGTGAATCACGTTGCCGAACACGAGTTGACCGACTTCCCCGGCCTCGATGCCGGCTCGCTTGACCGCTTCCCTGACGACTGTGGCAGCGAGTTCCGTCGGCGCGACGTCTTTCAAGGAACCGCCGTAATCGCCAATGGCTGTACGTGCACCGCTCAACACTACGACTTCGCGCTGACCGTTCATGGATGATCTCCTTGGGGGCTGTCCGACAGGATAGGATACGTGAGACGATTATAGTCTGCCCCGATGCGTGTGATGCAATGCAGCAGATCGGCTTAGCCGGGAAATAGCCCCTGGGCCTGCGTTGCGCTCACGCGATATGTCTGGCCGCAAAACTCGCAGGTGACTTCGATGCGACCCTGTTGGGCGATCGTGGCGTCGACCTCGTCCTTGCCGAGGGAACGCAGCATCCCCATGACGCGATCACCCGAGCACGTGCAACGATAACGCATCGGGCGGCCTTCGAAGATGCGAATATCTTCTTCGGGGAACAGGCGACGCAGGATCATGGCCGCCGTTAGCGAGCGTAGTTCGTCCGCGCTGACAGTGCTGCCGAGATGCACGACACGATTCCAGCCGTCTTCGTCGGCATCCGTGCGGCCCGGAATGCGCTGAAGCAGCAGTCCACTCGCGTCCTGTGTATCGGCGAACAGGATCAATCGGGTATCCAGCTGTTCGGAGCGCTCCATGTAGTCTTCCAGGGCTGCCGCGATCGTCGGTCGGTCGAGCGGCACGACGCCCTGGTATCGATTCGATTGCTCATGCGTGCCCACGGTGATGGCGCACCGACCATTGCGCGCCAGGACGTCGAGCGGAGCCGGGCGCAGATCATCGTCGAAGCGGGCCATGCAGCGCAGGCCGAGGTCGCTCGTGCATTCGGCGACCAGCAGCCGCAGCGGACCCTCGCTCTGAATCTGGAGCAGCAGATTGCTCGATTCACTCTTGAACGTGGACGAGAGCAGCGCTGCGGCGACGATGCTCTCGCCCAGCAGTGATTCCAGCGTGGGAGGATACGAACGCAACGAACGGATGAACCGCCAGCTTTCGTCGAGCTGGACGATAGCGCCGCGTGCGGCAATGTCCTCGAACAGGAAGACGTGAAGCTGATCGCGCGCATCTACGTGTTTCATGGGCGGGGCGCCAGCAGAATGCCGGCGAGCGGCGGCAGGATGACGGCAGCAGAATGGGCGCGGCCCATCCATGCAATCGGTTCCGCATGGACAGTGCCCTGATTGCCGACGTCGCTGCCGCCGTAAAAACGCGAGTCGGTGTTGACGATCTCTATCCACGCCCCGCCTTGCGGCAGGCCGATTCGATAGTTCGAGCGAACGATCGGCGTGAAATTGACCGCGGCGACGATGACGCTGCCGTCACGCGCGCGGCGCTCGAAGGCGAGTACCGATTGATCGGCGTCGTGGCAGTCGATCCAGGAAAAGCCGGACGAATCGAAGTCCAGCTCGTGCAGTTCTGCGCGCGATCGATAGATATCGTTGAGCACGCGGCTCAATGCGCGGAGCCCCGAATGCGGCGCGTACTGGAGCAGCCACCAGTCCAGTTCGCGATGCTCCGACCATTCGCGCGTTTGACCGAACTCGCTGCCCATGAAACCAAGCTTCTTGCCAGGCGTGACCATCTGCTGGAATGCGAGCAGGCGCGCGTTCGCGAAGCGCTGCCATCCGTCGCCCGGCATCTTCTCGACCAATGCGCGTTTGCCATGCACGACCTCGTCGTGGGAAAGCGGCAGCACGAAATTTTCACTGTAGGCGTACATCTGTCCGAACGTGAGTTCGTCATGATGGTAGCGGCGATGCACGGGATCCCGGGCGAAGTAGCGCAACGTGTCGTTCATCCAGCCCATGTTCCACTTCATGCTGAAGCCCAGGCCGTCGAGATACACGGGGCGGGAAACGCCGGGCCAAGCGGTAGACTCCTCGGCGATCGTGACCGTCCCCGGAAACTCGCCGTGGACCATCACATTGAGTGAACGCAGAAATTCGACGGCATCGAGATTCTCGCGGCCACCGTGCCGGTTCGGTATCCAGTCGCCCGGCTTGCGCGAGTAGTCGAGGTAGAGCATCGAGGCAACGGCGTCGACGCGCAGGCCGTCGATGTGGAACTCGTCCAGCCAGAAATGCGCGCTCGACAAAAGGAAGCAGGCGACTTCCCTGCGCGCGAAGTTGAAGATGTGCGTGCCCCAGTCCTGATGCATCCCCAGGCGCGGATCCTCGTGTTCGTAGAGTGCCGTGCCGTCGAAGTGCGCAAGCGCCCAGGCGTCCGAAGGGAAGTGGCCGGGAACCCAGTCGAGGATGACGCCGATGCCCGCCCGATGGCAGGTGTCGACAAACAGCTTGAATTCGTCGGATCGGCCGTAGCGACTGGTCGGGGCGAAGAAGCCGGTACTCTGATAGCCCCAGGATTCGTCGAGCGGATGCTCGGTGATGGGCATCAACTCCACATGCGTGTAGCCCATCTCGCAGAGATACGGGACCAGTGTGGCCGCGAGTTCACCGTAGGTGTAGAAGCGCCCGCCGGGATGGCGCTTCCAGGATCCGGCGTGAACCTCGTAGATGTTGATCGGCGCGTGTTGCCAATCGAACTGCGCACGCTGTTGCATCCAGTGGCCGTCTTTCCATTCGTACGCAGACGGCGATTGTGTTCGCGAGCTGTTTCCGGGACGCACTTCGTAGGCGCGCGCATAGGGATCCGCCTTCTGGAACACCCTCCCCGAGGCGTGACGCACCTCGAACTTGTAGCAGGCATTTGCCTCCACGCCGGGTACGAAAAGTTCCCAGACCCCGGATGACCCGTGGACCGACATCTGGTGGATGCGCCCGTCCCAGCGATTGAAGTCGCCCACGACACTGACGCGCTCGGCATTCGGTGCCCAGCAGGCAAACCGGAATCCGCGGACGCCTTCGTGCACGCCTTCGTGCGCGCCGAGCATTCGGTATGCCTGCAGCAGGCGGCCTTCGTTGAACAAATGAAGATCGTGTGCCGGGATGGATGGTGCGAAGGCGTAGGCATCGTGCCGTTCTTGCGTGCCCTCGGCACCTGACCAGCGAATTCGATAACTGCGGATAGGCGAAGAACTGCTCAGGCGAAATAGTCCCCCCCCTTCGGGCTGCATCGCGTGCCATTGACCGTCGTGTTCCAGCCACGCGCATTCGGCACGAGGTTCAAACGTTCTCACCACATGCGTGTTGCCATGGCGGTGCACGCCCAGCACACTGAAGGGTTCGTGCGATCGTGCCTCCAGCAGCTGGCTCAGCCGTGGATTGACTTTGGAGGTGGTGTCGTGTCTCATAGAATGAACTTTCGATTATAGCCAGCGATCGCCGCCCGCGTTGTCCGGGCAATGAGTCGCTCGCGGAATCGACGATCTGCAGGCGATGACACTCATGGCGAATTCCCCGTCCTTAGCGGGGGCGGAGCGTGGCGAGCGCTACGTCAGCCGCCTTACCAAGCAGACCTATGCGCTGATTCTTGCAGGTGGCCGCGGCAGTCGTCTGCTCGGACTGACCGATTGGCGCGCTAAACCTGCGGTTCCTTTCGGCGGCAAGTTCCGCATTGTCGATTTTCCTCTGTCGAACTGCGTGAACTCCGGCATACGCCAGATCGGAGTCGCCACGCAATACAAGGCGCAGAGCCTGATCCAGCATATCCAGCGCGGCTGGAGTTTCCTCGATGGCCGGATGCGCGAGTTCGTGGACATCCTGCCCGCGCAGCAGCGCATCGTGGAGGCCTGGTACAAGGGGACGGCCGATGCCGTTTTTCAGAACCTCGATATCCTGCGCGACTACAACCCCGAGTACATGCTCATCCTCGCCGGGGATCACATCTACAAGATGGATTACGGCCGCATGCTCGCCTATCACGTCAGCAAACAGGCCGACATTACCGTAGGCTGTATCGAGGTGCCCGTCGCAGATGCGCGGGCCTTCGGCGTGATGAGCGTCGACAGCAACGACCGCGTGATCGATTTCAAGGAGAAGCAGGCGCAGCCGGGAGAAATTCCCGACAGGCCCGGCTGGTCACTCGCGAGCATGGGCATCTATGTGTTCAATACGCGCTTCCTGTTCGAACAATTGATCCGCGATGCGGATGAACCGCGCTCTTCGCACGATTTCGGCAAGGACATCATTCCGCATCTGGTGCCGCGCTATCAGGTTTACGCACACCGGTTCGGAGATTCGTGCGTAACGAGCGATGGCGGGGTGCCCTACTGGCGTGACGTCGGGACGGTCGATGCCTACTGGGAAGCCAACATCGAACTGACCCGCGTGACGCCCGCGCTCGATCTGTACGATGACGTCTGGCCGATCTGGACGCATCAGGAGCAGCTGCCGCCCGCGAAGTTCGTCTTCGACGATGAAGGGCGGCGCGGCATGGCAACCGATACGCTCGTCTCAGGGGGCGACATCATCAGCGGCGCTGCCGTGAAGCGCTCGCTGCTGTTTTCGAACGTGCACGTCAACAACGGCAGCCTTATCGAGGATAGCGTGATCCTTCCCGACGTGAAGATCGGCAGTGACGTGGTTCTCAGGAAAGTGATCGTCGACAAGCGCTGCGTCATCGCCTCGGGCGAGCGCATCGGGCTCGACCCTGAGCAGGATCGCAAACGCTTTCATGTCACCGAGCGCGGCGTAACCCTCGTCACGCCTGATCGCCTCGGTCAGCTTGTTCACGTGACGCGTTGAGGTCGGGTCCCCCGCCTACCATCGCTTCCGGCCGATCGTGAATCCCTCGCTCGAACTCGTTCTGTTGTGGCACATGCACCAGCCGGATTATCGCGATCCGGAAAGTGGTGAGTTCTTGTATCCCTGGGTCTATCTGCACGCCCTGAAGGATTATTCGGACATGGCATGGCATCTCGAGCAGCGCTCGGGGGTACGCGCCACCGTCAATCTCGTGCCTATCCTGCTGGACCAGATCGAGGACTATGCGCGACAGTTTCTGACACTCGAAATCCGGGATCCGTTGTTGCGCTTGCTCGTCCATCCGGATCCCGATCAGATGAGCGCCGAGGAACGAACCCGCGTGCTCGATAGCTGCTTTCGCAGCAATCACGTGCGCATGATCGATCCGTTTCCAGCCTATCGCTTGCTCAAACAGCTGCATACGCTTGCCGTGGAGTGCGGCGATTGCGGATCTGCCTATCTTTCCGGTCAGTACCTGGCCGATCTTCTGACCTGGTACCACCTTGCGTGGACCGGGGAGTCCGTGCGACGCGAACACCCTGTCGTCGTACAGCTGATGACGAAGGGAAGGGCGTTTACTGCTGCCGACCGCCGTGCATTGTTTGATCTGATCGGTGCCGTCGTCACGGGGATCGTTCCGCGCTATCGGGCCCTTGCCGCTAGTGGGCGCATCGAGTTGTCCACGACGCCGCATCAGCACCCGCTGGCGCCCTTGCTTGTCGATTTGCGCAGCGCTCGTGAGAGCGAGCCGCAGATCGATCTGCCCAGGGAGCAGGCGTATCCCGGCGGGCGGCGTCGGGTCGAGTCCCACATCGCTTCGGCGGTCGCCACGCATCGGGCGCGGTTCGACGTGACGCCGAAGGGAATCTGGCCTGCGGAAGGGGCGCTCTCCGAGCCCATGGCCGAACTGATCGCCGCCGGCGGTTTCGGCTGGTCAGCCAGCAGCGAAGCCGTACTCGCGAATTCGTTGCCGGAGGCGAACAAGGCAAAGGGTAAGCCCGATTACCTGTATCGTCCCTACGATTCGCATGGCGTCATGCTGCTGTTTCGCGATGACCGACTGTCCGATCTCATCGGGTTCGAGTATGCAAAGTGGCACGGCAAGGACGCGTCTGCGCATTTCGTTGCGGAACTCGAAGCACTCGCTCGCGACGCACACGCCCGTAGCGAAGTGCCGCTGGTGAGCGTGATGCTCGATGGAGAAAACGCCTGGGAATACTTTCCCTACAACGGGTATTTTTTCCTGCAGGATCTCTACGCCGCATTGGAGTCGCACGAGTTCATCCGCACGGTGCTGCCCTCCGATTGCCTCGATCGACCGCGGACTGCGCTCCCACGATTGCGGGCGGGCAGCTGGGTCTACGGCACTTTTTCGACATGGATCGGCGCGCACGACAAGAACCACGCATGGGATTTGCTCTGCGCAGCGAAGAGAAGTTTCGATCTGGTGGCAGCGAGCGGCCGTCTGCCTGCGGAGCGGCTAGGGGCTTGCGAGCAGCGGCTCGCCGTGTGCGAAGCCTCGGACTGGTTCTGGTGGTTCGGAGACTACAATCCCTCCCATGCCGTGGCGAGTTTTGATCGGCTTTATCGCCGCAATCTTTGCGCGCTCTACCGCATGCTCGAACTTGACCCGCCGGTGGAACTTTCGCACCCGATCAGTCGTGGCGGCGGGGAGCCCGAGGCTGGTGGAGCAATGCGGCGGGCCAACTGACGCGAGCGCGTCGATCGACGATGAGTGCTTACTGCACGGGCGGCGGCGGACCATACCCGTACAGCCAGAAGTATTCTTCCTTTTCGCCCGGG
>JBIKKL010000145.1:0-9252 GCA_044360365.1 Burkholderiales bacterium
GCTCCGGGCCAAGCTCGATCCGCAGGGCTACCCCAAATACGACAAGACGGGCAAATAAGGGCGCGAGGACGAACAAATGACAACGACCAAAATGAAACACGTGGATGCCGTCGTGGTGGGCAGCGGCGTGGTGGGCTCCATCATCTGCATGGAACTCGCCAACGCAGGGCTCAACGTGGTGTGTCTGGAGCGCGGCCGGATGTCCGACCCGCAGAAGGACTTCACGATGCCCTACACGCACGACGAACTGAAGTACGACCGTCACAGCGACATCTTCCAGAACCTCTCGCGCGAGACGATCACGATACGAAACAACCTGAACGAGCGCGCGTTGCCGATGCGGGAACTGGGCTCCTTCAAACCAGGCGAACTCGTCGGCGGCACCGCCGTGCACTGGGGTACCAACGCCCGCCGTTTCCTGCCCCACGATTTCGAACTGCGCACGAAGATCGAAGAGCGCTACGGCAAGAAGTTCTTTCCGGAAGATTGCACGGCTCAGGACTGGGGCGTCACCTACGAAGACGTCGAGCCCTACTACGACATGTTCGAACACATCTACGGTGTGGGCGGCAAGGCGGGCAACCTGAACGGTGAGCTCCAGGCCGGCGGCAACCCGCATGAAGGGCCGCGCTCCCGCGAGTATCCGAATCCCCCGACGCGCCGCACGCCGCAAGGCGAGATCTTCGCCAAAGCCGCGACTGAACTGGGCTACACGCCCTTTCAGGGTCCGGCGGCCGCCATGACCCAGGCGTACACCAACCTCTACAAGGTGAACCTGGGCGAATGTCTGCGCGGGGGCTTCTGCTCGAGCCATGCCTGCTCGCAAGGCGCGAAGGCCAATCCGCTCACTACCGTGATGCCCGCGCTCTACAAGCAGCCGACCTTCGAAATGCGTCCGCTGTGCAACGTCATCAAGGTCAACACCGATTCCACCGGCAAGAAGGCCACTGGCGTCACCTACATCGATGCACGCGGCAACACCGTCGAGCAGACGGCCGACATCGTCGTCCTCGCGACGTACTGCTTCAACAACACGCGGCTGCTGCTGCTATCGGGCATCGGTACCCCCTACGATCCGCTCACCGGCAAGGGCACCGTCGGGCGCAACTACTCGTACCAGACGGGCGGGCGAATTCAGGTCTTCTTCGACGACAAGGAGTTCAACCCCTTCATCGGCGGCGGCATGGTGAACACCTCCATCGACGATCTCAACGGCGACGTGATCAGCCGGGAGAACCTCGGCTTCGTCGGCGGCGCCTACATCGGCTGCGCGCAACCGGGTGCAACCCCGATCAAGGCGAAACCCGTGCCGCACGGCACACCACGCTGGGGCGGTGCGTGGAAGAAGGCCGTCGCCGAACACTACAACAAGTGCCTGACGGTCAGCATCCACGGGTCCTGCATGAGCTACAAGGGCCACTTCCTCGATCTCGATCCCACCTACAAGGATGCCTACGGCCTGCCCCTGCTGCGCATGACCTTCGACTGGCACCAGAACGAGCAGAAGATGCTCAAGTGGATGTATTCGAAGATCACCGAGATCGTCCAGGCGATGAACCCGTCGAAGTATCACGCGCATGCGATTCCGACCAAGTACAGCATCGTGCCCTATCAGAGCACGCACAACATGGGCGGCGTCTCGATGGGCGCGGATCCTGCGACGAGCGCCGTCAACCGCTACATGCAGTCATGGGACGTACCCAACCTCTTCGTCGTCGGCGGCAGCGCTTTCCCGCAGAACCCGGCACAAGGCCCGACGGAGACCATCGGCATGCTCGCCTGCTGGGCCGCAGACAACATGAAGGAGATCTACCTCAAGCAGCCCGGACAGTCGATGCTTTAGGCCGGGAACACGCTTGAGCGCACAGGAGAGCCGTCCTTCGGGATGGCTCTCTTCGTTTCCAGGAGGTGATCGAGCCCCCTCCTCCTCACATGCGGCTGCCATACGACGCCTGCGGTCTGCCATCAATGGTCCGACGTCGTCACAAGAGCCGGCAGCGGATTCGTCAATCGCAGAAATACCGTTGCACCCGAATCGCTCGATACCTCGGGAAGGTCATCCCCGCGAGCGAACACCGCGTAGTCGCCTCGATCGGCGCGCTCGTCGCCGAAGTAGGCTTCGCCGGCGACGACGATGGACTCCGTCGGACAACCCACCCTCATCGACTGCAGGCGCGCGCCCGCCGCCAACCTGAGCATCAACGAACGATGTCCGTCGCGCTCGTAGAGGACGCGCCCCGCGACGCCGGGGCACATCTGCGCCCACTCGTCATCGTCCGCACGCAGCGTCAGGTGATCAGCAGCTCGCGTCGGCAACCAGGCCGCAGCCAGATCTCTCAGCACGCCGGCGAATGATCCGATCGGCGTGCCGCGCACATACAGCAATGCCCCGTGCTCCGAGCGGACGACCGCGTGGCGACTGCGGGCGTGCGCCAGATGGTAGTCCCCTTCGCGAACCTGCGTCTCGTGGATCCGGGCACTCCCGCGAATGACGACACACTCCTCGTCTTCCCGGTGGCGGTGCACGGGCAGGCTCGCCCCTGGCGCGAACTCCAGCAGCACCGCCTGATTCGTCGCCGAGAGCTCCATCACGCGCACACCTCGCATCAAATCACGAAAGCCGTCCTCGTGCGGGCGCACGAACGTGACACTGCGGACACGATCCCGGGCTTCCCGAACGCGCGCCATCAAGCGCTCACGCATGCCGAGACGCTCATCGGCTGCGGGTTCGATCGGGATGAGATGTTCGGCGATCTCGTCCCGGATCGACTGCGAGCGTTCGGGATCGTCCGGATCCATCGGATGTCGAGTGGTCATGGCGTGAGCCGCAGTCCAGCGGCATGACTGGCGAGTTTGCGCTGCAGGCTCGCCAGCGCCCGACGCACGTGCGACTTGACCGTCCCGAGCGGCATCGCAAGATGGGCAGCGATTTCCTCGTGTGTCAGACCACGGAAGAACGCCAGCGCCAGGATCTGGCGCGGCAGAGGATCCAGCGTGGCCAGCGCAGCATGCACGTGCCCTGACGCTTCGCATGCCTCGAGCAGATCGCTGGGGGTTGGCTCGGTGTGCAGTTCAGCGCGCTCTTCGACATCGGCTGGCACAAACAACGTATTCGCCTCCGAGCCTCGCAGGCGGTCCAGCGCGCGCGATCGCGCGATCGTGAGTATCCATCCGAGCGGTCGCCCACGCCGGCTGTCGAAGCGATCAGCCTGCCGCCACACTTGAAAGAACACGTCTTCGGTCACTTCTTCCGCAACCTCCGGACGCCGCACGATACGGCGCACCAAACCGTAGACCCTCCCCAGCACGGCATCGTACAGCAAGCCGAGCGCCGCTTCGTCACGCATTGCGATCCGGGCGATCCAGCCGGCCAGCTGACGATTCTGCGCCGCTTCGTCCGGCGACAGGCGAACGAGCGCCTCCGGCGTCGCGGCGGCTGAATGATCCAATTCGTCGGTATCGGGCGGCAATCGATCGGACACGCTGGCAACCGTCTGTAAGGTTCACTACGAAGTCTTCGAGAATCCGGATGCAACTCGCACCCATCGCGCGGATCTCGAAACTCGAATACCTGCATCCGAATCGCGGAGGACACCGTAGTTGATGCGAGATGCGCTGCGTCCAGCGCATCGATCGGCACCTCCTCGCTCAACCCTGACACCGGAGTCTCCCATCATGCGATCGGTTCGCCTACGAAGCAACACCACGCTGGCGCTGGTTTGTTCCCTCGCCTTCGCCGGGCCCGCGATTTCTGCTACCACCATCCGTCTGCAGCCCGACGAGCGTTCGAGCAAGGATGTATTCATCTACGAGTTCGGCGTCCCCGGAATCTTCGGCATTCCGACCGCCACGCGATCGACGAACCTGGATACCGAGACCCTCGATGCCCTGTCGCCTCCGCCGGCCCGCCCATTCGGCGACTTTCTCGCCTCGGCAAACACCGATCCGCTCATCGGGCGCCAGGGAGAGATCCGGGCGCACGATGCACGCAGCCTGATCCAGTTCGATCTTTCGTTTCTCAACCTGACTGCAGCACAGGTGGCAACGGCGTCGATCAACGTGTATGCACTCCCGGGCCTGCCGGCCTTTGCGAACCCGACCGCCGACGCACCGATCGTCACGGAACTGCGACAAGTGATCCAGCCCTGGAGCGAAACGACCGCAACTTGGGAAAACCAGCCCCTTGTTTCCGCAGCGCTCACCCAAGCGACGCAGAACGGCGTCGAGCAATGGGTGACGTTCGACGTAACCGGACTCGTCCGCGACTGGCTCAACGAGCGTACGCCGAACCATGGCGTCGAGTTGTCGCAGCCTGATGTGATGTTGCTGGGCGGTCGCCCGATCGGGTCGCTCTATGCGTCGTCGGCGTTCGACGATCCGAACCTGCGGCCGTTTCTATCGATCTCCGCCGTCCCGGAACCGCAGACCTATGCGTTGCTGATCGCAGGGCTGGGCCTGGTCGGTTGGGCAGCTCGACGGCGCGCGCGCGACACGCACCACGACGTGACACCTTAACGGAAGGTCCAACACCGTATTGGTTTGAATTTAGAACGAACCATCTATCGCGTTGGCCAGCATGCAACGCTACCCATTGCACGCACTTTCAAACGATCGCGACACGACGGCGAATGCGCCATCCCATCAGACCCAACCCGGCCAGCAGCATCGCCCAGGTTTCGGGTTCGGGGATGGGGGCGAGGAATCCGGCTTTCGAGGTCAACCATGCACCATCCGGCAAGTCGAAGGAAAGCTGCCCTGTCGCGTCGACGAAGGAACCCGCGTGGGTGGCGGACCCGATCAGCCAATAACGCAACCGGAAATGGGGATTGGCATCTGACAACGTGATGGCCTGGGTTTGGTCGTAATTAATGGATAACAGACCGCTCTCTTGGGTGCCACCATCATGCACCGACCATCCCGGCCGATTGCTGTTGGCGCCATACTCGCTGCCGAAATCCAGGGCGGCATCCAGGCTGGCGTACTTGGTTCTTGCCGAGGCATGCAGTTTGCCGGTGATCTGGAAGTGCGTAGTGATGGTGACTTGGCCGGTGATGCCTTGGATGGTGAAATAGTCGTAGTCGACGACAGTTCTGGCACCGACGGAATCCCAATCGAAGTTGGTCTGATTCTGGATATGCATACTGCCGAGGGCGGCGTTGAGCATGGCGCTACCGCTGCCTGCCGCCGATGAGCTCGATGCTGTGGCTGTGGAAGTGCTGACTTGCTCATTGGTCGGCACGGAGCCCTCGACCCTGGCTTGGACATAAGGTATGGCAGTGTCGACATCCCAAGGCACTGCCCAAGCCTGAGACGCTGGCGCGGCGAACAGTAGAAGCGCAAAGAGGGGACGGGGAATGCGGTTGATTGGCTTTGTCATTTCAATGTACCTTCTTCAGTCTGCTGTGTCGTTGCCCGGGACGGCGATTCCGAGATCGTGCCGGTCCTCGAGGCCATGAAGGGCGTGGTGCATCTGCCGGCTCTCAGCCGATACGGTTTTCCCGGCTCCGCGCCAGGCGCAGGCCCACCAGCCCCAGCCCGGCCAGCAGCATGGCCCAGGCCTCTGGCTCGGGGACAGGAGCTACGGTGACGGAGCCGTAGAAGCTAGCCGTGACATTGGCATTCCACCCGTCACCGTCGTTGAAAGTCACGTCCGGAATGGTCAAACGGGCGAAAACGGTGGGCCCCTCGAAGCCAATGACATCACCGATCTCGCCGACGAAGCTGCTGCTGTAGATAATCTGGCTGGTGTGGATGGCACCCGGCAGGCTAACCAAGTCGGAGCTGTTGTGGGTAATCTTGAACCCTTGGCCAGGCAGGCCATCCAGGATGGCGTCCTGAACCAGTTTCGGATCGATGTTGGAGGCGTTCAGGAAGGTGCTCGCACCGACGCTGATCAGCACGGCATCGCCGACCTTCTCGCCGGGGCTGGGCAGGATGTGGAAGGACTGCCGCACCCAGACATCGGCATAGGCCGGCTGGTCGAAGGCATCGTTCTTGATGTTGACTGTGGTGTTAGGGATTGCATACGAGCCCGTGCCGGTCAGGCTGGCGAACGCGTCGATGAGGTAGGTTGTCTGCGTTGCATCGGTGGCAAAGATCGACAGCTGCTGTGTTCCAGTAAGCGAGGTAGTGCCCAGTGTGGAGTTGATGCTGACACCTCCCTGTCCGGACCACTCCACACTGACTCCGATATCGGAGACCAGACCTAGTTGTCCGAAATTGGTATCAGTCGCGCCATTTTGATTCACACCTAAACCGCGTTGGCCGTAGTAGAAAAACGTACCTTGATCTTGTATACGCTCCAGATAGGCCGCACTAGCGGTTAGCGAGAAGCAGAGCAAGGGATTGATGGCTATGGCGAGACAGATATGCTTGAACGTCATGATGTCCTCCCATCAGATTGATCGGCATGGGCAATCGGTATGACTCGGCCCCTTTGCGTTTGTCGTGCAAGAAAACCCACCAACCCCAGCCCAGCCAGCAGCATGACGTAAGTGTCGGGTTCGGGGACCATGACCGCACCCCAGGTCAACATGGGTGTGGCTTTGTCGGCTTCGTATCCGGTCGCGGAGTAGACCGCGTCCATGTCCATGTATTTGGCTATATCGTCGGATACCTCATCCCGGGCCCAGGCATCGGCGGTCGCGTTGGCGATGAATCTGCCGACCAGGAACGGGCCCGGATGGGTGACTTGATCCGGAGGCTGCGTGTATCCGGTCCCAATCGGATAGCCATCCGACGTGTAGTTGACACGCAGGTAGTTCATCTCCGATACCGTGGGCAGGCGCCAATCGTCATAAACATGACCGTTGTAGGTGACGACCAGCTGGTCGGCCCAGGTCATGGCTTCGTGCCAGGTCATGAATCCGGAGTTGTAGCCGGAACTCCAGGCCCAGTTGGTGTCCTTCAGCCATGTGAGGCTCTGGCCGGAATCCCAGACGAGTCCGGGAAAGCCGGTGTCCTCATTGGCAATCACCTGCAGGGTCGGGGCGCTCGCCTGCGCAAGACTCGAACCCAGGGCCAGTCCAATCAATACGATGATCTCTTTCGCTTTCATGTCGATCGCCTTTGCTCGGGAACGAGCAGCATCGCGTAGGTATCGGGCTCGGGAATGGGACTGACGCTGTCGCCCTTGTCGACGTACTGATTCCAGATGCGGATGTCCGAGAAGGTCATGCCCGAGGTGCCGTTCTCGCCGTCTATGCCGCGTTCGTGTATATCGCCGAGGGCGAAATTGGTCGCGCTGCCCAAACCCAGAGAGGACGAACCCCAGGGCGGGAATGCACCGCTGAACGGGTCGTTGTGGGCTAGTCGCTGGCCGTCGATCCAGAGTTCGAAGTCGTGGTTCGGCCCGCCCCAAGTGAGGCCGACCCGATGCCACTGGTCATATGTGGTTAACGCCGAGTTCGCAGCAACGTGAGAACGCCAGACGTTATTGTGCCAAGTGCTGAAGCCGAAGCTGAGCCTGTCGTCCTGGGTCTTGGCGATGCCGTCAGGCCCGAAGTAGCGGCCTACTGATGCGCTGAAGGTCGACTGACCGTTGTTGAATTGATTGAAGCCGTAGTTGTCGCTCAGGACTTGGCCCCCGACATGGCTGTCCAGTTTGGCCTTGAAGGCGAACGAGATTGTACCCACAGTGCGGAACAGGGTGCGCGGATCCGGACTTATGCCGCGTAGGTACCAATTCACCACGGCATTGGACTGTTGATCAGCCTGCGTCGCCAGAAAAGCGACCCCCTGGCTGGAATCGACGATTCCGATCTCGCTGAGGCTGCCGTTACCACAGCCCGCGCCGGAGGGCTGCGAGCAGGTTGCGAACATATCCACTTTCAGCCCACCGCCGTATTGGCCATCGCGCAAAGACGCCTCCACCAGCAGCGTGGCATGCCCCATCATAGGCAATAGGAACAGGCCGGCAAGGGATGTCCATGACAGAAGTTTCGTTTTCATGATGTGTCCCTCAGTCAATCAACGCAGCGCGCCGAATATCCTGGCTCAACCAACTCAACCAACGCGTGGGCGGAACATAACTCTGCACGCAACCAACAACCCACGCTGGCAAGGATGATCGCTCGCTACAGTCAGTGACAAAGAGTAGCCGGTCAGGCGTGCGCCGTCAGTTGCACCGCGGCTGCCTTTTGATCCGGATCAAATTTCCATGCCATCGAATTCGAGAACGGAGAACTACGTCACGGAAGCGCAGGTCTGGCAAACTGCTCCGAAAGGCGTTCCGCTACACCGCAACAGCGTGAGTGCCAGTGGTAGCGCGCCAGCTCGGGCCGCGCGGATATGCGCATACGCGCCGCTGTCGAGAGTTCGGAATCGGCCGAGAGCGGTGTTGCCGTCCTCCCGCGGAAACCGAATCACCGGGTAGATCTGCGGAGGGGGCGGTCTGCTATGTGGCGACGTGCTGAATAACTTCTACGGCAATGGAGCCAGTCAGGCGAGAAAATCGAGTGCCGCCGATCCAATGGCTGCTTCCGAGAGAACACGGCAAACGAACCAGAGAATTGAAGGGGGCGACCGCGACTGGCGGCTCCTGGCAGGAAAAGGCCTGACGGGGTTGGATCCCCGAAGCAGTCGCCCAAAATACCCGACGGCAGCTTTCGAGTATTTGCAAGGAATACGTGCTCTCGGCCAGTTGCGGACATTCGCAACAGCCCACACCTTCCTTCAGATTCGCAGTCACCTGCGACACCCTTGCCGTTCGGCTAACTCGTCTCCTTGCCGAGTGAGTAGTGAACTTCCCACTCCAAGTGAGTGCGCCCTGCCGGGCGCACAAACAAAAGACGGGAGCCGCAGCCCCCGTCCTTGCTTGACGCGTTACCGTTTATCAGGCAGCGGGTTTCTGCCTCAGAAGTGGCCCCCGGAATCCGGACAGCAGGTTAAGTACAAGCTCTGCTCTAATGGGCGCAAGCCCGCATAGGAGCAGTAGTCATGAAACGACCCCGCCGTAACCATTCATCGACGTTCAAGGCCAAGGTGGCGCTCGCTGCGGTGAAGGGCGATCAGACGCTCGCGCAGCTCGCTGAGCGCTTCGACGTTCACCCCCATCAGATCACGCAGTGGAAGGTCCAATTGCTCGAACGTGCGGGGGATGTGTTCTCCACCGTCGCAGAGCGGCGCAGTCCGGAGGGCCCGAGTGTGAAGGACCTGCAGGCGAAGATCGGTCAGCTCGCGATGGAGAACGATTTTTTAGCCGGCGCGCTCGGTCGCATCAGCGATCCGAGCGCAAAGCGATGATCGACCGGA
>JBIKKL010000146.1:0-9242 GCA_044360365.1 Burkholderiales bacterium
TGCGACGCAGAGTCTCGCGCTGATCGAAGGCGAACTCTACGGCGCGTATCTCATCGTGAGTCCGAAGCGGATCGCGGCCCCGGGCGGTGCGCCGGTGGGGCCGGCACCGTATGGCGCGAATGTGTATTTCAGCTTCGAAGGCGCCAACCCCGAGGCCTACGATCACCTGCGTGCGCAAGCGGTGGGCGATGTGCTCGAGCTGCGCTGGGAGAACGGCCTGCACACGCTCGACCGCGATTACGACGATCTGGTCCTGAAGATCACTGGATTCGAACCGGGTGGTCAGGCGCAGTACGTCTACGACGCGCAGGCGGTCGACATCGACGGCGGCTCGCTCACCTATACGCTGCTCGACTCCCCGCAGGGCGCCACGATCGATTCCGCCACCGGCCGGATCACACTGTCAGCGGGTGCGGGCGCGTACGACTTCGTGGTCGCTGTGAACGATGGGCAGAGCGGCGAGGCTGAGCAGGCGTTCACGTTGACCGTGACCGAGGGCGCGGCGACGACCACACCGGTGAAGGTCGAAGCCCTGTCGGCGACGCCGAGCGGGTTCCGGGTACGCTTCGACCGGGCGATCGATACCAGCACTGTGGGGACTGCGGACGTCGTCCTGCGAAACGCGCAGGGCGGAACACTCGCCGGTGCGCTCGTGTTCGACGCGGATCGCGCGGGGCTCACCTTCGTCGCCGCAGGGCCCGCACTTGCGGCCGGCACGTACACCGTGCAATTGAAGTCAGGTGCGCTGAGCATTCAGTCCCTGGATGGGAACGGGGATGGTGCGCCGGGCGACGATTACACCGCGACGATCACGATCGTAGCGAACGCGACGCTGGGTCGGGTGAGCATCGGTGACGTGGATGCTGCTCCCGGCGAATCGATTGCGCGATTGCCGGTGCAGCTGATCAGCGAAGGCAAGGTCAACGCGGTGCGCTTCAACCTCGTTTACGATCCGGCGCTGCTGACGATCGAGGCGGCCACGCTGGCGGCGGGATTGCCGAACGGCGTGTTCTTGTCGACGAACTTCTCGACCCCGGGTTACGCACGGTTCGTGTTGAGTGCACCGAAGGCGCTGCCTGCGGGCGCGCTGAACCTGATCGACATTCGGGCGAGCGTGCCGGCGAGTGCACCGCTCGGTGCGTCGCAGGTGCTCGATGTCGTCGAAGTGTTCGTCAACGGCAGCCTGAGCGCCGCGGACGACGACGGGTTGCAGCGCGCGGGCGAGGTGCCGGTACAGATTCCGATCGGGGTGCAGATCGATACGCCGCCGCAAGCCGGCGATACCCAGGCTCCGTCATCGGCGAACGCCGTGCCCTCCAAGCTCTCGAAACTGCTGACACGGCTGAAGGCGACGCTGACGGGCAGTGCCGCGAAGTCGATCGCGGTTTCGCTGGAGGCGAGTCAGGCGCCGACGTTGCCGCGATCTCAAGTCTTGCCGACGGATGCGGATGCGGTCCGCACGCTCGGCAGCACCGGTGACTCCGTTGTGCTCGATCTCGATGCGTTGCAGTTGGGTTCGCCGGCGAAGTCGTTGGTCGCCGGCTCGTCGGAGAAGTGGCAGCGCGATTTCGTGTCGCGCCTCGGCGGCAGCGAGAAAGTCACGCCCAATGCAACCTTGAAGGTCGTCGTGCCGACCGCGCGTCCTGGCGACTGAGCTCAGCTTCCCGGGTGAAGTCGGGCGGGGCTGTTTCTGACCGGGGGTGCGGGATGATCCGTACGCCTGTCGGTGGATGGCGATCGGCGCCGTCGCCGCGATGAGCGGGCGCCGGATGCCGCAGGCGTTCGCGACAGCGTGCAGCCACGAACGAGCGAGCCTGCGCCGTTACACCTGCTTACAAGCCCTTACAGACAGTCATCCCGCAAGGTGTGACCCTGAAGCTGCGGCACACGGACGAGCGCGTCGCACGACAGGAGAAACCAACGATGACCAAGAAACTGCTGCTATTGCTGGCTGCCGTCGCCGGATTGTCGGGCTGCGTAGCCGTGCCGGTATACGATGCGCCGCCGGTCGGTGTTTACTACGGCCCGCCGGCCGCGAGCGTGACCTTCGGCTACTATGGACATGGGCCACAGCACCGCCACTATCGTGGTCCCCGCTATCGATATCGCCATTAGCAGTTAGCGCTCGGCGCAGCGAGTCGCCGGGCATTCAATCTTGATGCCGGCCTTCTTGACGATGACCGCGTACTTGGCGAGTTCGCTGCGCACGTGTT
This sequence comes from Burkholderiales bacterium, assembly GCA_044360365.1. Classification (GTDB taxonomy): domain Bacteria; phylum Pseudomonadota; class Gammaproteobacteria; order Burkholderiales; family WYBJ01; genus WYBJ01. The sequence goes on from JBIKKL010000146.1 coordinate 2,214, forward strand.
TCGCGAGTTCGTCCGGCGTGCCGGACAAGGCGTCGGCGCCCTGACTCTGCAGGCGGCTGCGCATTTCGCTGCTGGTGGTCGCTTTGTTGATCGCTTCGTTCAATCGCTCGACGACCGCGCGCGGCAAATTCGCGGGGCCGAAGAGGCCGAACCAATTGCCGGTGGCGTAGCCGGCCAAGCCGGCTTCCGCGACGGTCGGCACGTCCGGGAGGAGCGCCGATCGGCGTTCGGTGGTTACGGCGAGCGCTCGAATCCGTTTGGCTTTCACCTGCGGCACGGAGGTGATCACCGGGTCGAACACCATGGCGACTTCGCCGCTCATCAAGGCGGTCATCGCAGGCGTGTTGCCCTTGTAGGGCACGTGCGTCATGCGCACACCGGCCTGAATCAGGAACTGCTCGATTGCGAGCTGAGTCGATGAACCGGTGCCTGCCGAGCCGAAATTGAGTTCGCCGGGACGCGCCTTCGCGAGCGCGATGATTTCCTTGACCGACCGTGCAGGTAGTGAAGGATGGACCACCATCGCGTAGGAGAGCGATGCGAAGAGCCCGATCGGGCTGAAGTCCTTGACCGGGTCGTAGGGCAGCTTGGCCATCAGGTTCGGGTTGATCGCGAATCCCGCGGCACTGCCAACGACCAGGGTGTAGCCATCGGGCGGCGCCTTGGCCACGAGCTCGGTTGCGATGACGCCTCCGGCCCCGGGACGGTTGTCCACGGTAACCGGCTGCCCCAGCGATTCGGTGATCTGGTGAGCCAGGGCTCGTGCGAGGATGTCCGTCCCGCCGCCCGGCGCGAACCCGATGACGATGCGTACTGGCTTGTTCGGATAGGCGGGCTGCGCGAGGGCGCCTGCCGCGGTCATGCATGCGATCACACCGATCGCGCGGCAGGTCGAGTGCGTCTTGTTCATCGGAATGGCTGTCGGTATCGAGGTGGGTGGGTCAATCGGGTGCGCTTGAGCAGCGAGTCGCCGAGTGCCTTCGAATGTACACCGATTCGGCTGCGATGCGTCGTGTAAGATCGTCAAAGGTCGTATGAGCGTCGCACCGATGGATCAGCGCGCCTACCGTGCGCTCGGCGTCACGAGTGCCAGGCGCACGCGTTGGTTGCCGCAACTGCCGTCCATCGCCGAATTCGTGCCGGGCTACGACGTGGATCCGTGGTATGGCGTGCGGGTGCCGGGCGGCACTGCGGATGCAGTCGTCAGACGCATCCATTCCGAGGTCGTGCGCATCGCGAAGCTGCCCGATGTGGGGCGCCGCTCGACGACGGATGGCGGTGAGGTCGTGGCCAACGCGCCGAGCGAGTTTGCGGCGCTGATCGAGCCGGACTTCGACAAGTGGGGGCAGGTGGCGCGGAAGGCGGGGCTGGATTTGCAGTAGGCTCGCCGCGCGGTACGATCGTGGCCGCATCGGCGGTTGGCGCGAGGCCGTCATCCTGCCCACGTGGATTCTTTGAGGAAAACTTACCCATGAGCGGCATTGCGGATTTTCCCCCGGGCGGTTATCGCTACATCCCGGCACTGTTTCAGTATTCGAGCGGCATTGCTGCGATGCCGGGCTACGCGATCGAACGAGCGCGCTTCGTGCATCCGCTTGCGCTGCTCGACGGCTTCGCGGCAGTCGAGCAGCATCTGAAGTCTCTCGGATTGCCGCTCACAGCGTTTGCTGCGTGTGAACTGCGCACGCCCGCACCGTTCACCGAGCAGGGCTTCCTCGAATTCAACAAGGCCTATGTCGGGACGCTCGAACGTTGGGGCATCTATCAAGGCGGCGACGCGCCTGTGAATCCTGTCGCGCGCACCAATGTGTGCCCGATGTATGCGCCGCCGAAGGCGGCCGTGCTGCATGCGTTTTCGTATGCGGTGCCTGTAGCAGGCCCCCATGCGTCGTCCAGCCATGCGACCTTCGTCATCGCCGGCGGCGGCGAAACGTCGGGCAGCGGCACGTCGTACCAGGATCGCATCGTGCGTCATGGCGATACCTCGCCCGAAGCCATGCGGGCGAAGGCTTTGTGCGTGATTGAAGAGATGGAGCGGCGTCTCGTGTCGTTCGGGCTCGCGTGGCGGGATGCCGGCAGCACGCAGGTCTACACGGTGCAGAACATCGGTCATCTCGTGGGCGAACTGCTCGCGTCGCGCGGCGCGTGCGAGCAGGGCATGGCGTGGACCTACGCGCGCCCGCCGGTGCAGGGGCTCGAATTCGAGATGGATGTGCGTCGGGTGGCCAGGGATATCCTGCTGTGAGTGCCGAGCCGATGCCGGAAGTCGCAAGCGGCCCCTTGCCCGGCAAGGACGAAGTGCTCGCTTCGATGCGATCCGAGATCGGGATGGAGTCCGCCCCGGGCGAATGGTTCGTCGTCGATCAAGACCTGATCGATCGCTATTGCGCGATCAGCGGCGAGGACGTGTGGATCCACATCGATCCGGAGCGAGCGAAGCGCGAAACGAAGTTCGGCAACACCATCGCGCCGGGCAACATGGGCATCGCGCTGATGCCGCGCTTGAGCAATGCCATTTCGGCCTATGGGCGCTATCCGCGCCGATATTCGCTCAATCAAGGCTGGGACCGCATCCGCTATCTCACGCCGCTCACGGCGGGCTCGCGCATTCGAGCGCGCTCGAAGCTGATCGGCGTGGAAGATCAGCCCGACGGTTCGCTTCGCGTGCAGGTCGAGTTCCGGATGGAGATCGAGGGCAAGGACAAGCCGTGGGTGGTGGGGGTGAAGGTGGGGAGGTTCTTTTTCTGAGGTGGGCGGTGCGTTTCGCTGATCGCGAGTGAACGGTGAAAGGTGAAACCGCCCTGACGGATATGCTGCCGAAGGCCAACGCGCGACTTTGCGTGTCACGGGGCCGCTCCTCACCGGTCACTCCTTCACGCGCGCGCCCGGCGCTCAATCGACCACCACCCCCGCCTCCTTCATGATCTTCTGCCACTTCGGCACTTCCGACCGGATGAACGCCTGAAACTCTTCGGGCGTGCTTGCCGACACCACGCCGCCCTCTGCGCCCAGCATGCGTTGCGTCTCGGGGATTGAGAGCGCCTTTGCGATCTCGCGATTGAGCTTCGTGACGATGTTCCGCGGCAGGTTCGCCGGTCCGAGGACGCCGTGCCACAACACGCTTTCGAATCCGGGTAGTCCGGCTTCCGCCACCGTCGGCGTGTCGGGGAGCAGATGCGAGCGCTTCGCTCCGGTGGAGGCGAGCGCGCGGACGCGGCCGTCCTTGATCGAACCGATTGCGGAAACGAGGGAGGTCACCATGTACGAGACTCGGCCTGCGCGCAGATCGAGCATGGCCGGCCCGCCGCCCTTGTAGGGCACGTGCACGGTGCTGATGGCGGCGCGTCCGTTGAAGAGCATGCCGGTCGCGTGGCCGCTGCCGGCGATGCCTGCCGTGGCATAGGTCAGCGCATCGGGTTTCGCCTTCGCCGTGCGGATGAGATCCTCCAGGCTGCGAATCGGTGACGTGTCGTTGACGACGATGACTTGCGGCGTTCGAACCACGAGCGAAATCGGCGTGAAGTCGGTGAGCGGGTTGTAGAGTTGCTTCTTGCGCACGGCCGGACCGATGACGATGTTGCCGTCCTGCCCGAGTACGATGTTGTAGCCGTCCGGCGAAGCTTTCGATGCGATCTCGGCCCCGAGCCCGCCGCCGGCGCCTGCACGGTTGTCGATGACGACCTGCTGGCCGAGCAATTCGCCCAGACGCATGCCGAGGATGCGGCCGTAGGTGTCGGTGCTGCCACCGGGAGGAAAGGGGATGATCAGTCGCAGCGGTCGGCTGGGATACGACTGGGCCTGCGCCGAGTGCGCGGTGACGATTGTTGCCGTACAGCAGGCAAGCGCGCAAAGCGCAACGCGATGGTTCATCATGCGGTCTCCTCCCCGGGACTTTGGATCTCGAGTATCCGGAGGGACTGCGGCAGCGTCAATTCCGTCCGAAATATGAAATTCGGTGCCTGGCACGTGCCAGGCACCGAATTTTTGGTCGATCGATCAAGGCATCGGACGTCAAGGCAAGGAGTGGACGTTCCGGCCGTTCCCACTCGCCTTTTCCCCCTTCGCCCGAAGAAACTGTGCCAGGCACAGTTTCTTCGGCAATAATGTCTCTCCCACCGCAACGCAGAGGTCCGTCATGAAGCAGCTCGAGGGCAAGATCGCGCTGGTCGCCGGCGCTGGTCGCAACAATGGCAAAGCCATCGCGCTCGCGTATGCGCGCGAAGGGGCGGACCTCATCCTCGTCGCCCGCGAGCGCAAGCAGGAACTCGAAGCCGTGGCCGACGAGTGCACGAAGCTCGGTGTGCGGGTGTTGCCTTTGCTCGCAGATCTGGCCGAACACACCGAGGTGGAACGCCTCGTGAAGCAGGGGATCGATCGCTTCGGACGGATCGACGTGCTCATGAGCGTCGCGGGCCGGCGCGCACATCAGGACTTCTGGCAGATCAGCTACGAAGAGTGGCACAAGACGTTTGCCGTCAATCTGCATTCGACGTTCTACCTGGCGAAAGCCCTCGTGCCGTCGATGATGGAACGGCGCTCGGGCAGCATCGTGGTCCTCGGTGGTCTGGCCGCGCTGACCGCGCAGCCGCAGCGGGCACAGGTGATCGCTTCCAAGATGGGATTGCTTGGTCTCATCAAGGCCCTTGCGTATGAGCTCGGCCCTTACGGCATTCGTGCGAACATGATCGCGCTTTCCAACATCGAGAACGTGCGCGCGAACCCCGAGTGGTACCCGGAGAAGGTCGATGGGCAGTACAGCGCCAAGGACGTCGAGGCGATTCCGCTGAAGCGTCTGGGCAAGCCGCAGGAAGTCGCGAACGTGGCCGTCTTCCTCGCGTCCGACCAGTCTTCGTACGTCACGGGCGATCGCATCGTCTGCGCAGGCGGCAGATACATGTAAGTGGAATCGCAGCAAGCCGCCGCTCGATAACGCGAGCGTCCGGATTTACAACAGGAGGATGACTCATGAAACTGGCACATTGCATCACTGCATTGGTACTCGCAGCCGCGAACGGCCTCGCGTTCGCCCAGGGATGGACGCCGACACGCAACGTCGAAATCGTCGCGGGTTCCGCGCCCGGCGGAAGCAACGATCGCACCGCCCGCTTGCTGGAGAAGGTTCTTTCGCAGTACAAGCTCACGCCGACGACCATCACCGTCGTCAACAAGGCCGGTGGCGGCGGAAGCATCGCCTATACCTATGCAGCGCAGAAGAACGCCGACCCGCACGTGCTCGTCGTCACGAGCGGCAACATTCTGAGCAACCGGATCCTCGGCACCAGTCCCCTGACTCTCGACGATCTCACGCCGATCGCATCGATGACGCAGGACTACGCGGTGTTCGCCGTGAATTCGGCCTCGTCGATCAAGACCGGCAAGGAACTCGCCGCGCAGCTGAAGAAGGATCCGCGTTCGCTCAACGTGGGCTTTGCCAACGCCTTCGGCAGTTCCCGCCACATGGCGCTCGGTCTCCTCATCAAGGCGATCGGCGCCAATCCGAAGGAAGTGAAGCCCGTGGTCTTCAAGGGCTCCGCGGAGGCGATCACGGCATTGCTCGGTCAGCATCTCGAATACGTGGTCATCGGCGCGGTGAATTCGCTTTCGCACGTGGCGTCCGGTCGGATGCGCGTGCTGGCCGTCGCATCCCCGCAGCGCTTGAGCGGTCCGCTGAGCAATGTGCCGACGTGGCGCGAACAGGGCGTCGATCTGGTGAACGGCTCCTGGCGCGGCTTCTTCGGGGCGAAGGGAATCACCCCGGCGCAGCTCGCGTTCTGGGAGGCGACGCTGAAGAAGGTCAGCGAGACGCCCGAATGGAAGGCGGACTCCGAGAAGAACTACTGGACCGACGAGTTCGTCACGGGGGCGGGGCTCAAGAAGCTTCTCGAGCAGGACTACGCGGAGAGCCGCGCCGTACTCACCGAACTGGGGCTGGCGAAGTAGTCTTCGCCGGATCGGCGCGGGTCGGTATCCGACGGCGCGTGCGTGCGGCCTTCAGCGCAGCAGCGCACGCACCACGTCGGGCGAGGCGACCACGTCGGCCTGTCGCGGCAGAATCTTCGCACACAGGAAATCGTGGATCTGCGGATCGTTGTCGACGCAGCAATCCTCGACGACGATGAGCCGGTAGTCGGCGTCTGCCGCGTAGCGCGTGGTCGAGAGGATGACGCCGCTCGTGGCATAGCCGAGCATGATCAGCGTGTGGATGTCGCGGCCGCGCAGGACGACTTCGAGGTCCGTGCCGAACATCGCGTTGACTCGGTGCTTGCCGATCACCGGTTCGTGCGGCAGGGGACGTACGGCGGGGTGGATGACCGCCAGCGGGTCCGGATTGGCCGGCTGGCCCGAGTGTTTGCGTTGACTGAAGATCTTGTTGCGATCGTTGACTTCGGGGTAGCCTGTTCGGAACACGGTCGCCGAATAGCAGACGAGGATGCCGGTGCGGCGCGCCTGTTCGAGGATCGTCAGCGTGCGGCCGATGCAGTCCCGCGAAAGCGAATGCGGCAGCGTGCTCATGGGATCGGCGTAGAAGTCCGCAATCAGCAGTGCAGTGCAGGCTTTGTCGAACTGGATATCGGCCATGCGATCCTCCCAAGTGACGTTGCCGGCGGCGATGGTAGCGAAAATGCCGGCCGGTAAACAACAATGCGATGCATTGCGCACCGCTCCTCGAAGCTGAACTCGACCAGGAAACGCATCGATGCTGACGCGGATCGACCACATCATGATTGCCGTGCCCGACCTTTCGGCCGGGATCGCGCAGTACCGCAAGCTGGGGTTCGACATCTACGAAGGCGGCGTTCACCCGGGCAAAGGCACGCACAACGCCATTGCCTTCAATCGGGACGACTATATCGAACTCATCGCGATCAGGGATCGCGCCGAGTTCGAGGCCGCGTCATCCGCCTCGGGCAGTCCCGATGGCGGTTTGGCAAAGTTCGTGCAGGCCGGGGGCGGGATACGCTACGTCGCGCTGCAGAGCGACGATCTCGCCGCCGATGTCGTCGCGATGCGCAGCCGCGACGTGGCCGT
>JBIKKL010000148.1:0-9204 GCA_044360365.1 Burkholderiales bacterium
CGTTGCACCGAATTTCACGCGGTCGATTCAGATCGACCTCGTTGCGACGCGCAACTTCGGCACCAACAACGACGGGTACTTCGATGCATTGTCGCTGGTTGCAGCGCCGGTGCCCGAACCTTCCGGTTATGTTTTGATGGCGCTCGGACTGACGTTGGTCGCCTCTCGTGTGCGGGCGAGGTCAAAGGTTCGGTAGTGTCCCGAACCTCCTGTCGGCCAACCGCAAGCGCCTCTGTCCGGCGCGTGCACGTCAACTTCATTTTCCGTTTTCTACGGGGCGCAGTTCAGCCGGCAGATGCGCCGGACGCTCGACGTTCACGGTGCCGATCTTCCCGGGCACCGAGACCTCGAGGGTTTCCTTGTCTTCCGACGCATAGATCTCGTTGTGCCGCACGCCGCCCGGAATGAAAAGCGCGTCGCCGGGGCCGAACGTTCCTACCGTGCCGTCCTCGAACTCGATGGCGATCCTTCCCTTTAGGACGTAGACGAACTGCATCTCGCACGTGTGATAGTGCCAGCCCGTGGGTTCGACCATGCCGGCAATGGCAGTCGAGTGATACGCGCGCATGCGCCCGCCGCTCGCCTGTTCGAGACCGAGGTCGCGATACTTGAAGAAGGGGCGGCGACCGGGAGCAAACGGGGTCTGGCTCACGAAGGACTGGAGCAGATGCATGTTGGGGGCATGCGCAGGTGACGTGGCGCCTTCGCTCTCGGTGTGAACGGTCTGGTTCATCGGGGTACTCCTCCTTGTGCTGTAGGCGGTTGGACGTTCTGACGGCAGCTTGCGATAGTGAATCACATCTTCATGCGTATCGAGACTGAGCCGCCTCCGGTGTACGCGCGGTCCATTAAGATACAGGTCGGCCGGGCACAGTTGTAGAGAGAGCATCGGCCCCGGGGCCGATGCGCCGAGCAAGCCATCGGCGCCCGGAGAGGCGCGGTGCAGCGGCGTATCGGTGCACGCGAGAACGAACCATCCGCTCAGGGAGCTTCCGTCGATGCCATCGTCGCAGCGTGCAGTACCGCCGTTCGAAGTGATTCGCGAGGCCGATATCATGGTGACCGCACGCGACGGTGTTGAGCTCGCCACGGACATCTATCGGCCTGCCCGTGCAGGCAAGCCGGTCGAAGGCACCTTCCCCGTGATCCTCGAACGTACCCCCTATGGCAAGCATCTCGCGTCGCGATCCGAACTCGATGCCGGCGAGCAGAAGCCGAGATCGCGACTGGAGATCGCAAGCTATTTCGTCGAGCAGGGATACATCGTGGTGTACCAGGACTGCCGCGGCCGCTACGGCTCGCAGGGCAGGTTCATCAAGTACCTGTCCGACGGCGAAGACGGTTTCGACAGCATCGACTGGATCGCCCGGCAGCCGTGGTGCGATGGGCGCGTCGCAACCATGGGGCTTTCGTACGCGGCACATACGCAGATGGCCGCGGGCTGTCTTGCACCGAAGGCGCTGGCGGCGATGGTGCTCGATTGCGGCGGGTTCTCGAATGCTTATCGCGTCGCGATCCGCAACGGTGGCGCCTTCGAGATGAAACAGGCGACGTGGGCCTTCAATCAGGCCTGCGAGAGCCCGCAGGCGAAGGCGGATCCTGTCGTGCGTGCGGCGCTCGCCAAGGAGGACCTGCGCGACTGGTTCAAGGCGCTACCGTGGCGGCCCGGTCACTCTCCGGTGCGGCACGTGCCCGAGTATGAAGACTATCTCTTCGAGCAGTGGTATGCGGGCGAATTCGGCGACTACTGGAAGCAGCTCGGCATCTACGCGGAAGGGTGGTACGACCGCTTCGCCGACGTGCCGCAGACCCACATGTCGGGCTGGTACGATCCCTACGTGCCGACAGCGCTCGGCAACTTCCGAGCGATGAAGGCGCTCAAGCGCAGTACGATGCGGCTGATCATGGGGCCGTGGATGCATGGCGACCGCTGTCGCTCCTACTCGGGCGATGTCGATTTCGGTGCCGCGGCCACGCTCGACGGCAACGTGGCCGAGCACTGGCGCGCGTATCGCCTGCGCTGGTTCGATCACTGGCTCAAGGGCGTGGACAACGGCGTGGATCGCGAGCCGGCCGTTCGGGTCTTTCTCATGGGGGGCGGCAGCGAGCGCCGCAACGCCGACGGCAGGATGGATCATGGCGGATGCTGGATCGCCGGCGACGATTGGCCGCTGCCCCAGACTCGGTTCGTTCCCTACTACCTGCACGGGGACGGGTGCTTGAGTACCGAACCCCCGCCCGCCAACGCTTCGCCGCTCTCGTACGACTACGATCCGGACGATCCCGTGCCGACCATCGGCGGGGCGCTGACCTCAGGCCGACCGGTGTTCGACGGTGGCGCATTCGATCAGCGCGAAGACGAACGCTTCTACGGCTGCAAGCGACCCGGTTTGCCGCTCGCGGCTCGGCGGGATGTGCTCGTGTTCGAAACGCCGCCGCTCACCGAGGATGTCGCCGTCGTCGGCCCCATCACGATCATGCTGCATGTCAGTTCGAACTGCATCGACACCGACTTCACCGCCAAGCTGATCGATGTGCACCCGGGCAACCCCGACTATCCGCAAGGCTACGCGATGAACCTGAGCGACGGCATCCTGCGTTGCCGCTACCGCAATTCGTGGGAACAAGCGCAGTGGATGACGCCCGGCGCGGTCTACGAGATCGAGATCGAGCCCTATGCCACCAGCAATATTTTCAAGTCGGGCCATCGTATCCGCCTCGACATCTCGTCCAGCAACTTCCCGCGTTACGACGTCAACACCAACACCGGGGAACCGGAAGGACGTGCGCGGCGCAAGCAGATTGCGGTGAATACGGTCTACGTCGACCGTGAGCGGGCCTCGCATGTGGTCTTGCCGATCGTGCCCCTCGGAGCGTTGCGCAAGCTCTGAGCACGTTGCGGCCGAGGGTGCCCGACCGCTACTACCAGAGCAACCGCGGCTGTCCGGGACGCCAGACCTCCAGCCTCGTGCAGCAAGCGCGGATCGCGGCCTGCGCATCTTCGGCCGTCATCAGGCGAAACCGCGATCTCGGGGATTGATTGTCGAAGGCTCGCATCTCCACGTAGGTGACGTCGTTGCCCTGAGTCGTGATCTCGATGCGGCCGTTGTCCGGGCCGCTGGTGTCGAGGAGCGTCTTGCCCGGGAGGACGATGACGCGAAAGAACGTTTGCGGCAGCGAGACGCCTACGAGTCGCCCATCGGCCCAGAGCGTGGTTTCGGCCGTGCCCGTGCCGCCATCGGGGCGATAGACGTAGATGACCGAATCGCGCGTGACGGCTTCGAAGCGCTTGGCTTCGGCATCGCGCAGGGGATCCGCTTCCGGCGTCGATGCGCAGGCCGTCAGAAGCAGGATGACGAACGCCGTCGCGCCGCGCCGCCATGCGGAGCGTTTCCAGGCACTCATGAGCATGACTTTCATGCTGACGTGTATTCGTTCCCGTGATGCCAGCTTGAGCAGGTCGATGGATTGTATTAGATTGCCGTGCCGATGGCCGTCGGCCGTTCGCGCGAAATGCGCTGCGAGCGCATCGATACGGAGCGTGAACGAAGCACCATGGAGGCACATATCCAAAGCACCACGATCGCCGTGCTCGGCGGTACGGGCAAGGAAGGCAAGGGCCTCGCGTTGCGCTGGGCGGCGAAGGGTCACGAGGTGATCATCGGCTCTCGCGATGCCACACGGGCGCAGGCGACTGCCGATGAGATCCGCATCCGTGCCGGCAACAACGCCCGGGTTCGCGGCGCGGACAATGCGTCGGCCGCACAGGAGGCATCGATCATCGTGCTTGCAGTGCCCTACTCGGCGCAGCTGGCCACGGCTCAGGAAGTGGCGGCGCAGCTCACGGGGAAGGTGTTGATCGACGTCACGGTGCCGCTCGCGCCACCGAAGGTCGATCGGGTTCAGCTGCCCCCAGGCGGATCGGCCGTACTGGCATTGCAGGAGAAGCTGGGTGCGCAGGTGAAGGTCGTATCCGCGTTCCAGAACGTGTCCGCCGGCCATCTGTGGGATCTCGAGCACGTCATCGAGTGCGATGTACTGGTGTGCGGGGACGATGCCGATGCGCGCGAGGCGGCCGTCCGCCTCGCCGGGGACGCCGGAATGAAGGGCTGGCACGCGGGCGTGCTCGCAAATTCGGCGGCGGCCGAAGCGCTGACCTCCGTGCTGATCGCCATCAACAAGCGCTACAAGATTCCTGGTTCGGGCCTGCGCATCACCGGCACGCCGGCACGCTGAGCACGGCGCATTCGTGCGGTCACTCAGTCTTTTCGCGCTGCAGGGCATCCCCGAAGTTCGTGCCGGCGATGCATTGTCCGCCCATATCCTGCGCGCGCTCGCGACCGAAGGGCTGACGCTCGAAGCGGGTGATGTCGTCGTCGTCGCGCAGAAGATCGTCTCCAAGGCCGAAGGCCGCCGCGTGCGCCTCGACAGCGTGCAGCCCTCTGCGCGGGCGCGCAAGCTTGCCGCCGAAGTCCTCAAGGATCCCCGGCTCATCGAGCTGGTATTGCAGGAGTCGAAGGAGATCGTGCGGGTGAAGCCCGGGGTCCTCATCGTCGAGGACAAGCGCGGCTTCATCATGGCCAATGCCGGCATCGATCAATCCAACATGGATCCGGGGGAGGATACGGAAACGGCGCTGTTGCTGCCCGAGGATCCCGATGCATCGGCGCGCCGGTTGCGCGACGCATTGATGTCCGCGGCGACGGTGGATCTCGGCGTCTTGATCATCGACAGCTTCGGTCGGCCCTGGCGCCATGGCGTAACGGGCACGGCGATCGGCGTCGCGAGCGTCCCGGCCTTGATCGACATGCGAGGCAAGCGCGACCGTGTCGGCCGCGAGCTCAAAGTGACCCAGGTTGCTGCCGCGGACGAGTTGGCGGCGGCGGCATCGCTGGTGATGGGGCAGGCCGACGAGGGCTTGCCGGTCGTGATCGCGCGCGGTTTTCCCTATGCGCTGTGCCCGAGTGCCATCCGCGACGTATTGCGGCCCAAGGATCAGGATCTTTTCCGATGATCGTTGCATTGGCCGGCGGTGTGGGCGGTGCCCGGCTCGCCGTCGGTCTGGCTCAGGTACTTGCGCCGAAGCAGCTCGCGATCGTCGTCAACACCGGGGACGATTTCGAGCATCACGGGCTCACCGTGTGCCCGGATATCGATACGGTGGTCTACACGCTGGCCGGATTGAACAACCCGAAGACCGGCTGGGGGCGCGTGGACGAAAGCTGGGGCTTCATGCAGGCGCTCTCCGCACTGGGCGGCAAGACGTGGTTTCAGCTCGGCGATCGGGACCTTGCAATGCACGTATTGCGCACCGAGGCACTGCGCCGAGGCGAAACGTTGTCTGCCGTCACGCTTCGTCTCGCGCGCCGGCTCGGCATACGCCACACAGTCGTTCCCATGAGCGACACGCCGGTTCGTACGCGGGTCAAGACGGCGCGGGGCGAGATGCCGTTTCAGGATTACTTCGTTCGGCTTCGTTGTCGGCCACGTGTGCAGGGGTTCGAGTTCGAGGGCGCGCGCCGTGCGCGCGTGCCGGGCACGCTCGCCGGGATTCTCGCAGGCTGCGCGGTCGATGCCGTGGTCATCTGTCCTTCCAACCCGTATGTGAGCGTGGCGCCGATCTTCGCCGTGCCGGCGCTTCGGCGCTGGTTGCAGCGGCGGACCTTTCCCGTGATTGCGGTTTCCCCCATCGTCGGTGGTGCCGCGATCAAGGGGCCGGCCGCGAAGATGATGCGCGAGCTGAAGGCGTCGGTGAGTGCCGAAGGTGTCGCGCGTCACTACGGCGCCGCGGTCGATGCGTGGGTCATCGATCATGCCGACGCAGCGTCGCGGTCTGTCATCGAGGCGATGGGCAGGGATGTACTCGTCGCCGATACGATGATGACCGATCGGAGCGCGAGCAAACGGCTGGCGAACGACGTGGTGCGGTTTGCTCGGGCACTGGCGAAGCGGCGTGCGAGCTAGACGCCGGATTGCGGTGCCGCACGATCTTCGGATCGTATTGCCGGTCAGCGGCATCGGGCGCGGGAAGTCGCGGCTGGGGGAGGTCTTGAGCCCGATCGAACGGATGCGCTTGAACCGGCACCTCCTGTCTCACGCCTTGTCCGTCGCTCGCGAGGTTTCGCCGGCATCGGGGTCATGCCTCGTGATCAGTCCGTGCGCGCGGGTGCGCCGCATCGCTCGGTTGGCGGGCGCGGCGCCCGTTGCGCAAGCGCGTCCGCTGCGTGGCCTGAATGCCGCCATCAGGCAAAGCGTGCGCGCGGCCCTGCGACAGGGTGCGCGCCGCGTGCTCGTGATGCCGGTGGATCTGCCACGGGCCTCCGTGCTTGCCATCGGGGAAGTGCTGCGTCGGGCTCGTTCGGGCGGGCGGTGCATCATCGTGCCGGATCGCGACGAAGCGGGCACGAACATTTTGCTGATGCCGGCGCGGCTCGGTGTGCATCCGCAATTCGGCGAGGACAGCTTCCGGCGCCATCTGCGCTCGGCACAGGAACGCGGTCGCCCGGCAATCGTTCTCACGTTGCCGCCGCTGATGCAGGACCTCGATACCCCCGAGGATCTTGCCGCCTGGATCCGTGCCGGACGACGCTGGGACTGAGGCGCCGCCGCACTGCGGCGTGCTCGTAGCTGGTTGCTGCCGTTAGCGCTTGATCGGTACGGTTGCGCCCGCCATCGCACGCGCCGTGGCCAGCACACTTTCCTCGTACGCCCGCAGCAGGGCCGGATCCTTTTCGTCCTCGATACCCAGGCGCTTTGCCACCCATTCGCGCTCGGGCTTGCGCGCATCGACGAGCCTGAAGAAGGCCACCATGCCGGCCAGATCGTCGCCCCATCTCGCAGCGACTTGCGCAAGCGCCGGGTAGTGGCGGCTGTAGGTCATGTAGTTCGCGAACATGATGCTGTTGATCTGACCCTCGGCGAGGTCGAGGGCATCTTCGGCGGAGCGAAATATCTGCGCGCGCAGTTCGAGCATCTGCCCGTGCGAAATGTGGCCCTGTTCGTATCGGGCGTAGAGTTGTTCAAGATGTCGGTAATAGGCGATGGTGATGCGCGTCGATTTCGGTTCGGTGCGCGCATATCGGTCGAGCGCCCGGCGCTCGACGTCCAGGGGACGATACCGCTCACGGGCGAATTGCTTCATTGCGCGATGCGTGATGACGTCGCACAGCGGCTCCTCGATGCCGTAGGGCAGGTCGTATTGGTCGTGGCAGTCTTCGTGGATCACGAGGTACACGAAGCGATCGAGTTTTCCCGCGACCATGGCGGCAGTGACCGGCGTGCGGATCTCGCCCCAGGCCTCGACCTTGTCGAAGTACACGTCGGTATCCGCGCCGACCTGGTTGCATTCGGCTTCCTGCTCGATCTGCGGCCATTCGATCAGTCTGTCCTGGTACGAATACGGAAGACGCCGGTTCGATGCACGCCCGCAAAACGGGTACGACGTGAGGTCTGTTGCGAGGCGGGCGAAGTTTTCGGTCGGCCGGAAGCCGATCCGTCGCTCCAGATCGCGGACTTGCGCGAGCACCGCTTCCCATTGCGCTCCGACCACAGGCGAGGGCGGGGCGATAAACGCCTGGTACTTAGGCAGACCCACGATGACCGCCCCTGCGGTGAGCATTGCCGCGAGCAGCCATGCGAGCCGGTGCGATCTGCGTAATGCAGGCAATTCGGACGTCATGGCAACGACACGGGTGAAGTGAGGGTCATGGATCAGGCAGCGGTGGTCGTCGAATCGAGAAACTGCAATCGGGCAAGGTGAGCGTAGAGCCCGTCGGCGCGCATCAGTTCGTCGTGGCGCCCGATCGCGTGGATGCGGCCGTGCTCCAGCACGACGATGCGATCGGCGCCGCGCACCGTCGACAGGCGATGCGCGATGGCGATCGAGGTGCGCCCGCGGACGAGGTTCCCGAGCGCCTGCTGCACGAGCAGTTCGCTCGCAGAATCGAGGGCGCTGGTGGCTTCGTCGAGGAGCAGGATCTCGCGATCGGCCAGCAGCGCGCGTGCGATCGACAACCGTTGGCGTTGCCCGCCGGACAGGCGAACCCCGCGTTCGCCCAGCTCCGTGTGGATGCCTTGCGGAAGCGCTTCGACGAACTCGTCCGCATGTGCCCCGCGCAGTGCAGCGAGCACCTGCGCGTCGGTGGCGCTCGATCGACCGTAGCGCACGTTTTCGAGCACGCTTGCGGCGAAGATGACGGGCTCCTGAGGCACGAACGCAACGCGCCGGCGGACATCGGACGGATCGCAACTGCGGATGTCGACGCCGTCGATCGAGACGCGACCCTGCTGAGGATCGTAGAAGCGCAACAGCAGCGCCATGACCGTCGATTTGCCTGCGCCGGAAGGGCCGACGAGTGCGACGTGCTCCCCCGGCTCGATGTCGAGCGCGAAGTCGTCGAGGGCCGGCGGATTCGGCCGCGACGGGTACGCGAACCGGACCGCGTCGAAGGTGACTCGCCCTTCAACGCGTGACGGCAGCACCACCGGCTGGGCCGGGGCCTGGATCGACGGCTGCTTTTCGAGCATTTCCATGAGTCGCTCGCAGGCGCCGGCGGCCCGCTGGATTTCGCCCCACACCTCGGACACCGTGCCGGCCCCGCTCGCCACGATGCCGGCGTAGAACACGAACGCGGAAAGTTCGCCGGCCGTGATGCGTCCCTGCAGCACATCGTGTCCGCCGATCCACAGGATCACGCCCACGGCACAGAACGCGATCAGCATCACCAATGCGATGAGCACGGCCTTTTGCTGCACTCGCAGCACACCGACCCGGCATGCGGCGTCGACGCGCGAAGCGAAACGCTCGCGCTCTTCGGGCTCGTGAACGTAGGCCTGGACGGTGCGAATTTCGTGAATCGTCTCGTCGACGTGCGCCGAAACGTCGGCGACGCGATCCTGGTTGGTGCGGGACAGCCTGCGCACCCGCTTGCCCAGCAGCAGGATGGGAATCAGGGTGGCCGGAACGCCGAGCAGCACCAGGGCGGCCAGCTTCGGGCTCGTTACGAAAAGCAGCACCAGCGCGCCGACCATCATGAGCAGGTTGCGCAGGAACATCGAGAAGCCGAAGCCAATGACCATTTGCAGTTGGGTGGTGTCGTTGGTCAGGCGCGAAATGATCTCGCCGGTGCGCGTGCCGTCGAAGAAATCCGGCGCGAGCGACACGATGTGCCCGAACACCGCTCGTCGCAAGTCAGCGATCACTCG
>JBIKKL010000149.1:0-9195 GCA_044360365.1 Burkholderiales bacterium
GCGGGTTGGCCGGCGATCCTTTGTGCGGCGTCGTCGTCTTCGCGAACGTTCGATCGCCGCAGACGATGGTGACTTCCGCGGGCGGCACCACACCGTGGGACTCTGGAATCGATTCGTCGACGACCAGTTCCATATCGCGGGCGAGCTTGCGCACGAGCGGATCGCGCACGGCTGCATCGTCGTAGACGAGCGGATTCGACATGTCGCGCGTCAATGCGACGGCCGCGGTGAACGGCAGGCTGTATTGGCCGCCCATGACGGTCAGCGGGTCGCGCACGCAGTGACGATCGTGAAGAATGCGGTGCGCGCCGCGGATCTTCACCTGGGTGATCGATGTCGGATCGAGTCCGTGTTCGGCCTTGATGTCCTGGATCGCCTGAACGACCGCTTGATGGGTGACGTGGGTCGCGAACGCCTTGTGCGATGCCGGCTGGATGATCCACTTGCGGCCCAGATCCGCGGTGAGTTTGGCGATGTCCGCCGGTTCCGAAAACGCGTTGAAGTAGCCGTAGCGACCTTCGATGACCGTCACGGGCCCTTGCAGTCCCTTCTGCGCGAGGATTGCGCTCTCCAGTCCCATCGAACTCGCGCGACCCAGGTGCACGCGCTTGGTGTCGTCCCCTCGCCATGCGAATTCGAGCAGTCCCGCGGCGCACGAACCCGCCAGGCCCAGCGCGCTGGCGGCGGTGTCCGCATTGAAGTCGAAGAGCTTGCTCACGGCGGCGGCCGCCCCGAACGGCCCTTGGACGCCGGGATTGTGGAAGCCTCGAGTGTTCTCAAGGCCGACCGCAGCGCGCTGCAGGCGCCCCGAGATTTCGAAACCGACGGCAAGGGCAAGCAGGAAGTCCTTGCCGCTGCGTCGATCGCGTTGACAGATCGCGAGCGCTGCCGGCAGCACCGTGCCGCTCGCATGGGAGCCGGTGAGCGGTTCGCATTCGAACGCACCGATCATGGCCCCGTTGGCCAGGGCGGCTCGCGAGACGTCCGTGGTCCAGGATTGGTTCACCACGTGGATTCCACCGTGGCCGCCGAACTCGCTCACCATCTCGACGACGCTTCGGGCCCAGGGCATCGACGAACCGACGAACGCAGCGGCGAAAGCGTCGAGGGTCGCTATCTTGCACTCCTTGGCGAGACCCGGGGGCAAGTCGGCGTAACGGGTCTCGGCGACGAATCGGGCCAGCGCGGCAGTGGCGGACATGAGTTTCTCCGGCGGATGGATGGGCGGGCGCGAAGCGAGTGTCGCTCCGCGGTGTAGGACGCGTCAACGCGTCCGCGAAACGCTAAAAAATTCGGTAAAAAATTCGGTGCCTGGCCCGTGCCAGGCACCGAATTTTGCCGTTTCCGATGGTTCCCTGGAAACGGTGCCTGGCACCTTTATCTCGGGTTTTACCGTACGATGTCGAGAAGCAGCAGCGAAGAACGATTTTGAAATCGACGGAGGAGTTGGAGCGATGAAGCCATCGACGGCACTGGCATGCACGTTGCCCTTTGCGGCATGCGTACTTCACGTGGGCAATGCAGCTGCCCAGCAAAACTATCCCCAACGGCCGATACGCTGGGTCACGCCTTACCCGCCGGGTGGCAGCACGACGACGTTGTCCCGGCTCTTCGGAGAACGCATCAGCGAAGCCTTCGGCAAGCCCGTGATCATCGACAACCGGCCGGGCGGCAACACCATCATCGGGGCCGAGATGGTCGCCCGCGCAATGCCCGACGGCTACACCGTGCTGCTTGCGGGCAACAGTCAGGTGATCCTGAACATTCTGGGCAAACCGCCTTACGACATATTCAAGGATCTGGCGCCGATCACCATTCTTGCGAAGACCAACTACATCCTGGTGATCAATCCGAAAACGCCGACGAAGACGCTGCAGGAATTCATCGCATACGCCAAGGCGAGACCCGGGCAGCTCAATGTCGCTTCGGTATCGAGCGGCAGCGGCCAGCATCTCATGGGCGAACTGTTCAACATACTCGCCGGAACGAAGATGCAGCATATTCCCTACAAGGGCGGGCAGCAGGGCATCGTGGATCTCATGGGCGGTAACGTGCAGGCGTCGTTCTCGAATGCCATCAACGTCATTTCCCACATCAAGGCGGGCCGGCTCCGCGGCATCGCAATTACAGGGGACAAGCGAACGGCAGCGCTCCCGGATCTGCCCACCTACGCGGAATCCGGCATGCCGAACTACGATCCGAAGAACTGGCAAGGCATGATGGCGCCCGCAGGTACGCCGAAGGCGATCATCGATCGGCTGTCGAACGAGGCGGCGAAGGTCATTGCGATGCCGGTCGTCCTCGAACGGCTTACGAGCGGCGGCATGGAGCCCTTCCATACCGGGCCGGAAAAGATGGCGGCGCAGATGAAAGCGGACTACGCCGAGAGCCTCAACGTCATCAAGACGGCGAACATCAAGATGGAGGAGTGACCGCCCTACCGCATCGAAGCGGGGTCGATGCGCAAACCGGTTCCGCTGAGATGGCGGAGTGTCGGCACGCGGACTCGGCCGATCTGTCGTGGAATGACTTGGCGCATGTCAGTGGGTGAGGTTGTACTGAACGACGTACACGACGGCGCCCGCCAAGTAGCCGATGAGCGCGAGTCCGCTGATGCGCCGCACGTACCAAAAGAAGTCGATTTTTTCCATTCCCATCGCGGCGACTCCTGCGGCCGATCCGATGATCAGGATAGATCCGCCCGTGCCCGCGCAGTAAGCGAGAAACTCCCAAAGAAAGCTGTCGGCCGGATGTTGTTGTAGGCTGTACATCCCCATCGACGCGGCAACGAGCGGCACGTTGTCCACGATCGCGCTCACGAGGCCGATGAGAACCACGATTGAATCGAGACGGCCTATCGTTTTGTCGAGCCAGGTTGCGAGCGAAGCGAGGACATGCGTGTGCTCGAGGGTCGCCACTGCGAGCAGGATGCCGATGAAAAAGGTGATCGAACTCATGTCGATCCGCGACAGCGCGCGCACGAGCGTCAGGTGCTCCTTCTCGATGTCGTCCTTGTCTTTGTGGATGATGTCCCCGACTAGCCACAGGATGCCCAGTCCGAACATGACGCCCATGAAGGGAGGTAGACCTGTGAGAGTCTTGAACGCTGGAACGGATACGAGGACGGCGAGACCCATAAAGAACATGGTGTTGCGCTCGAAGATGCTGGTCCGAGCGATTTCCTCCGGATTGCCTGGCGATGCCGGCGCAATGACCGGCTTGCCGCGCAGAAAGTAACCGGTGATCATCAATGGAATGACTAAATTGGCGACAGACGCGAGGAACACCGACTCCATGATCGCCAGCGCCGTGATCTGGCCACCGATCCACAGCATGGTTGTCGTTACATCGCCGATCGGCGACCAGGCGCCGCCTGCGTTCGCGGCGATGACGATGATGCCCGCAAAGAACAGCCTATCCTCGCGCCGCGCGAGCAGCTTTCTGGTCAGGGAGATCATGACGATCGTCGTGGTGAGATTGTCGAGGATCGCGCTCAAGAAAAAGGTGACGAAACCGATCAGCCACAATAACGTGCCGAGCGTCTGTGTTTTCACGCGGGACGTGATCACTTCGAAACCATTGTGCGAATCGACGACCTCGACCACGGTCATCGCTCCTAGCAGGAAAAACACGATCTGCGCTGTCGACCCGAGCGATTCGGCCAGTTCCTTGCTGACGAGCGCCTGATCGCCCGAGCCAAGGGCATAGACGCTCCATAGCAGACCGGCCCCGATGAGCGCCGATGCGGATTTGTTAATGCCGAGCGGGTGTTCTAGCGCAATGGCCGCGTATGCGCATACGAACACCACAATGAGCGCGATTGTCATGGCTGGGGAATTTCACCGAGGAGAAGGTGTTGTTGTTGTCGGAGTCGAGCGCGTCGCGCCCGTTCTGGCGATCGCCGGTACGTCGAAACGGATTATAGCCATAAACAATCGGGGCGTCACATCGAGGGCATTAATGACGAAAGGGTCAGGAATCACGTCTCCCCGATCGACAAAGACGAGAAGTCGATCAGCCACGATCAGGTGCTTCGGCGGTCGTCGATCCCGACGGACCATGGCGGATGAGGTGCGCGGCACGGTGCGCGAAGAAGGTCCTGCAGGGTATCTGGTATGCTCAGCGGCCCCTGGCGAGGCGGCATACCCGGGTAGGGTGCGTTTAGTTGATCAACCAGCAGAGGAACTGGCATGATTCGAAGAGTCGCGCTTCTCGGCACCGGTGCCATCGGCAGCAGCGTCGCCGCCGATCTTGCGAAGTCCGGGCGTGACGTCACGATCGTCGATCAATGGCCCGCGCACGTCGAAGCGATCAAGGCGCAGGGCTTGCGCGTCGTGATGTCCGACGACGATTTCACGGTGCGCGTACCCGCTCGGCATCTGTGCGACCTGGCGGCTTCGAACGACACATTCGATCTCGTCATGCTGGCAGCGAAGTCGTACGACACGCGTTGGCTGACCGAATTCGTCAAGCCCTATCTCGCACCCGATGGTGTCATGGTCGGGCTGCAAAACGGCATGAACGACGAGGCGATCGCCTCCATCGTCGGCATCGAGCGTACGCTCGGCTGCGTGGTCGAACTCTCGGCCGAAGTATTCACGCCCGGGCTCGTGCAGCGCAACACCACCCGCCAGTCGACCTGGTTCGGCTTCGGCGAACTCGACGGCACCTACACGCCGCGCTTGCGCGAGATCGAGGCCATGATGGGCTGCACGGCAAAGATCTCGCTCACACCGAACATTACCGGCGCGAAGTGGACCAAGCTCGTCAACAGTTCGATGATACTGTCGGTGTTCGGCATGCTGGGCCTGCAGTCGTGGCAGGCGACCGACATCCCCGAGGTGTTCAGGCTCTGCATCCGCGTCGGCAAGGAGACGATTGCGGTAGGCGCCGCGTCCGGGCTCGAGATCGAACCGATCTTCGGCTTTACCGCGGAGCAATTGCTGGGGTCGACGGACGAGACGGTCGAGAAGCTGCTTCGCGCCGTGCTCGGTCACCTCGGCCCCAATGCGCGCAAGGCCCGCGGCGTGGTGCTGCAGGATTATCTGAAGGGGCGGCGTACCGAGGTCGAGTCCCTGACCGGCGTCGTCGTGGAGGCGGGGCGCAAGGCTGGCGTGCCGACGCCCGCCAACGCGGCAGTATTGGAAGTCAACCGGATGATACGCGAGGGTCGCCTGCAGCCGGCGCCGACCAATATCGCAATCGTGGAACGGATGCTGGAAGAGGGAGCGCTGCGATGAGAAGGATCGATGCATCCGCGATTGCGGTAATCTGCGCGTTGGGCGCGACCGGCCAGGCAAGCGCGCAGGATTATCCGCGCAAGCCGATTCGGCTCGTCGTGCCGTTCGCACCGGGCGGCCCGGTCGACATCATCGCGCGCAGTGTGACGCCGAAGATGTCCGAGGTGCTCGGACAACAGGTGATCGTCGACAACCGCGCCGGCGCCGGCAGTGCCGTCGGCACGGAACTGGTCGCGAAATCGCCGCCCGACGGCTACACGCTGCTCATGGTTTCCGGCAGCTTCGTCATGAATCCGGCCATGGTGGCGAAGCTGCCTTACGATTCGCTGCGGGATTTTTCTTTCATTTCGATCATGGCCGAAGTGCCCTCGGCGATTGTCGTGCATCCCGTGCTGCCCGTGAACAATCTGAAGGAACTGGTGGCACTGGCGAAGAAGCGCCCGGGGGATCTCAACTACTCCAGCCCCGGCCGTGGGACGCTGGGCCACCTGGCGGCGGAACTCTTCGGTTCGATGGCGGGCGTGAAGATGGTGCACGTGCCGTACAAGGGAGCGGGACCGGCGCTGATCGATCTCATGGCGGGTCATGTGCAAGTGCTCATCGCGGCGTTGCCGGGAGTCGTCCAGCCTGCGCGCGACGGCAAGGTGAGGATGATCGCGCAGACAGGCAGGAAGCGTTCGGCGTCGATGCCCAACGTACCGACGGCGATCGAGTCCGGACTGCCTGAATTCGTCGTGTCGAGTCAGTTCGGTCTGCTGGCCCCGGCCGGGACGGCGCGGCCCGTCGTCGATCGCGTGCGCAGGGCGTTGCTGATCGCGATCGAGGATCCGGCGGTCGACAGGCGCTTTGCGGATCTCGGCGCGGAGCGCGTCGGGAGCACGCCCGAGGAGCACGAGGCCGTATCCAGCGCGGAGATTTCGAGATGGACTCGGGTCACCCGCGAGGCGGGTATCCAGCGTCAGTAGCCGATTCGTCAACACAGTCTGACGACGTTGGCAGTCCCCGGCGCGCGTTGTTGCGGATCGGTTACGGCCGCGAGAAATGGAGTTTCATGAT
The DNA here is from genome assembly GCA_044360365.1 of Burkholderiales bacterium. Classification (GTDB taxonomy): domain Bacteria; phylum Pseudomonadota; class Gammaproteobacteria; order Burkholderiales; family WYBJ01; genus WYBJ01. Next base: position 6,297 of record JBIKKL010000149.1, read on the forward strand.
CGGGCCGGTCGACGCGGGCAACGAAACGATGCGGAATCGCGATGGTGCCGATTGGTGAACGTGGTGCGAATTCGCTTGCCGCGATGACAAGCGTTCGTATAATTCGCCAGTCCGTGCAGCAATGACGGACCCCTCCAAGGGGGAGTAGCTTCGGTGGCACATCGTGCCGCTACGCCATGATCGTCATTTCGGAGCCCTCCGGTTCCCGGTCATGTCGGCAGCGAATCCGCTGCAAGCGAGACCTTTGCCCGACGGGCACAGGTCAGTTTCGTCTGTGTGCGTCCGAGGGCGGGCCGTCGCCAACGGTGCGTCGGCAGTCCAGGTTGACCTTGGGAGCACGACGATGGCGCAGTCTAAAATTCGCCGCTTCATGAAGCACGGTACGTTGCCGCAACTTGGCGTGTTCGAAGCCGTCGCGAGGCTCGGGAACTTCACCCGGGCGGCGGAAGAACTCTACATGGCGCAGCCGACCGTTTCGGTGCACGTCAAGAAGCTGACGGAAACGGTCGGGTTGCCGCTCTTCGAACAGGTGGGCCGCAAGGTCTATCTCACCGAGGCGGGATCCGAGTTGTACGCGGCCTGCCAGGAGATCTTCGGTACGTTGAGCGCGGTCGAGGATCGCTACGCGCAGATGCGAACGCTGGAGCACGGCCGACTGCGCGTCGCGGTGAGTACCACCGGAAAGTACTTCATGCCCCGACTGCTCGCCGAGTACGTCAAGGTGCATCCGGGCATCGAGATATCGATGCAGGTTCACAATCGTCAGACCCTGATCGATCGCCTGGCGGCGAACGAGGACGATCTTTACGTGTTTGCCAATCCGCCGACGGAGCCGGAAGTCGTCACTCAGGTGATCCTCCCGAATCCCTATGTCGCCTTTGCCAAGGCCGATCATCCACTGGCGCACAAGAAGGGCATCGACTTCGCTCGCTTCGCGCAGGAGCCGCTGCTGATACGCGAGCCCGGTTCGGGAACGCACATGATCACCAAGGCGTGCTTCGACAAGTGCGGATTGCAGCCCAACGTCCGCATGGAACTCGGCAGCAACGAGGCGATCAAGCAGGCGATTCTCGCGGGGCTCGGCGTGTCGATCATGTCGAGGTATACCCTGGGTCTCGACAGCGATCTGGATGGGCTGGTGATGCTCGATGTACAGGGATTGCCCGTCGACGCGTTCTGGTACTTCGCCTATCCCGTGGGCAAGCAGCCGCTGCCTGCGGTCCGAAGCTTCATGGACTTCGTACGCACGCATGGGCAGACGCTCATCATGGACCACCTGACGCCCATCCCGGTGTGAGGCCAAGGCCGCTGCCGCTGCGTCGCGCAGCGGCGGTTCGCTGCGCAGGGCCCGGGGAGAAGACAACGAAGACGAAGCTGCCCGCTGCCGGGCAGCTTGCAGTCACTACTGCGCTCGTCGTGCGGCCGTGATGACCGGAGGAATCGCGCCGCGCCGACTACTCGACCTTGGCACCCGTCGCCTTGACCACCTTGCCCCATAGTGCGTACTGGCTGCGAATGTAGTCGCCGAATTCGGCCGGGCTGCTGGGGGCGGGCTTCTGCGCAAGCGGTTGCAGGCGCTTGTGCACATCCGGATCGTTGAGCGCGCGTACGAAGGCTGCGTTGAGCTTGTTGACGGCATCGGCCGGTGTATTGGTCTGCACGAGGAATCCGTACCATTCGCGGGCCTCGCCGAAGTCGCCGAACCCGGCTTCGGTCATCGTCGGCACGTTGGGCAGGCTATCTTCACGCTTGTGGCCCGAGACGCTGAGCGCGCGCAACCTGCCGGCCCGGATGTGCGGTCCGACGGAGGTGGGCACCGAGAACATGATGCCTACATGGCCGCCGAGCAGATCGCTGACGGCCGGTCCGGCCCCCTTGTACGGGACGTGGATCATGTTGGTTTTCGTGGTGAGCCGGAACAACTCGCCCATGAGCTGCGGCCCTGCCGATGTCGAGGCGAAGGTGAGTTGCCCGGGATGAGCGCGGGCCAGCGCGGCCAATTCCTTCATCGTTTTCGATGGCACGGAGGGATGCAGGACGAGGATGTAAGGCATCTCCGTACCGCGCGTGACCGGTGCGAAATCCTTCAGCGTGTCGTAGCCGGGGTTGCGGTACATGTGCGGATTGATGGTGAGCGCGCCCGAGTGTCCGAACACGACCGTATAGCCGTCCGGCGCCGCCTTGGCTCCGAGGGAGGTTCCGAGCCCGCCCTGGGCGCCGCCCCGATTGTCGATCAGGATCTGCTGCCCGAGTGCTTCTGTGAGCTTCGGCGCGAGGATCCGCGCCAGCGCATCGGTGCCGCCGCCGGGCGGAAAGGGCACGATCATGCGAATCGGTTTTTCGGGATAGGTCTCGGCAGCATGCGTCGGCGCAGTAACGAGTGCTGCGGCGAAGGCGACGGCGTGATGAACCTTGATCATGACTCCTCCCCGGGTGGCGACGCCGAACGAATCGGCGCTCGCGAGTTGTCTCGATGATATCGAGCAGGTCGTGGCGTTTTGCCGTTGCAGCGAGATGCCAGTCCTGCATGGACGAAGCATAGGCGTCTGCAGGCCTTGGTGCAATCGCGCTGGCGCGGCTTGGGACAATCCGACCCGGATCGATTACTTTCACGGGTAGATGCAATGCGCATTTCCGCCCGAGTCTACCGGTATGCGCATGGAATCGAGAGGACAGCGCTTCTTCGAAATTCGAGTGCACTTGCAATGACATGTCGCGTGCGCCCTGGACCGCCTGTCCTGCAATGCGCTGGCCATTGCGTCGGGCCTGGCGCTGCGCGTCGGTCGGTGGATCTCACGTACGCCAAAGAACCGGCTAGCGGTACCCGGAAGCAGTCGGTAAGGTCACGAGGCGGTATCGTTGCGTGGCCGGCACTGACCTCGCAGCGGTTCGAACGATC
>JBIKKL010000150.1:0-9179 GCA_044360365.1 Burkholderiales bacterium
GATTGCGCAGATAGATCGCGATGGTCGCCCAGCTGTCGCCGCTGAAGTAGCCCGGACGCAGCATCAGGTAGTTGCTGTAGTCGCGTAGCCACGCGATCTCGCGCGGCTCGGGTTCGTTGCCGTGCAGGGCCTCTCGCATCTCGTCCTGGACACCGTGCACGCCGCGCGGATGACGATTGATCCAGCCGCTCAACCAGGCGCCGATGTAGCCGCCGCCGGAGACCGTGGAGAGGTAGTCGAAACGATCGAGCAGCCGGTGCCGAGCGAGCGCCTGCACGATGCCGAGGTTGAACGTCGCGCTGCGGATACCGCCGCCGGAGAGCGCGAACCCGCAAAGGTTCGCAGCTCGCGCCCGCATCGTGGCGCCCACATCGGGATCGACGATCGGATCGATCTGATCCTCCTTGAGGCCGAAGGCATTGCGCGCTCCCGCCACCACGTCGAGTTCTTCGTTGAGCACGCGGTCGAAACGCACCGGCCTCGGCGTGGGCTGTGGTGGGTCTGTCGTGTCGGATCGCAGAAGCGTCCGCAATACCGGCACGCTCGAGCACCATCGTCGCAGTCCCGACATCAGGCCCGATCGGCGTCTCGACTGCTGCATCATCCCCATCCTCCGTGTTTGAGCGCTTGCGCGCGTTTTCCACAGGGTCCACATGCATGCTGCCATTCGCCAAGGCACTATGCCACGAATCGAGGAGACGATATCGCAACGACGCCACGCGCTTGTCCGAAGGAGCTGGTGTGCGAAGGAGATCTGGTCCGACAGACCCTTGCCCCGCTTGCTCGTTAGAATAGGCAATCCGAACCGACCACCGCCTTTTTCGATGCCGAATCTCGTTGTCCAAGGGTTGGAGATCGCAACCGCCGATCTCAAGCTGCTCGCGAAAGTCACTGCTGCGGTTGGCATCGAGCGCATCTCGGCCACTGCGTTTCGGATGCGGGAAGCCCGGGTCACCCCCAGCGTTGCATCGATATGCGAGCAATCGAAACTCGACTTCGCCTACGTTCCCGCGGGCCGCAGACTTCGCGACTACAAGCTCCTCGTGATGGACATGGATTCGACGCTGATCTCCATCGAATGCATCGACGAAATCGCAGACCTGCAAGGGGTCAGGCCGCAAGTCGCGCAGATCACGGCCGCGGCCATGCGCGGCGAACTCGACTACACGCAAAGCCTGGAGCGCCGGATGCAACTGCTCGCCGGCCTGTCCGTGGACGTGCTCGATCGCGTCTATCAGGAGCGACTGCGCCTGAATCCGGGCGCCGAGGCCATGCTCGTGTCGATGCGCAATGCGGGATTGAAAACGCTATTGGTCTCGGGCGGCTTCCGCTACTTCACCTCGCGACTGAAGGATAGTCTCGGCCTGGACGCCGAGCATTCGAATGAACCCGAGATCGTCGACGGGTGCCTGACGGGGCGCATACTCGGCGAAATCGTCGACGGGGAAGCAAAGGCACGCATCGCCCGACGGGCGCGCACCGACTACGGTTTTCGTACCGATGAGGTCATCGGCATCGGCGACGGGGCCAACGATCTGCCGTTCCTCGCCGAGGCGGGCGTATCGATCGCCTACCATGCCAAGCCCGCAGTGCGCCTCGCGACGACGCATTGCCTGGACTTCGTAGGACTCGACGGCGTCGTGCCGCTGTTCGAATAGACGTCGGTTCAGGGCTCGAGCGCGATTCGCCCGCCGTCGTCCGTGCGCTGATACGCCTTCCAGTTCCCGCCTTCTGCCCGGCACATGCCGTATACGAAGGGCCACACGGGACGCCCGGGCGTCAGGAAGCGCAAGTCCCTGAACCAAACGCACGTCGACGGATTGCCGCGCTCGAGCTCTGCGATCACGGGCAATGCCGCGAACCAGCGAAAGAACGCAAAGTCAGGCTGCTGCCACGCCTGTTCGGCGAGCGCGAGCGTTTCGCCCGTGCCGAATCGCAATACGCGCTCCCACTTCGCCGTTGCCGCCGGCACGTAGGCTGCGTCGAGGCGCCGAAGGAATCCGTCGTCCGGGGCTGCGTTCAATGCCCGAACCCGGCGCAGATTGACGAAGGCGTAGTGATAGGTCCGGGGCTGTTCGACCACGACCATCCAGTTGAACGGCGACACCGGGCGCGGCAGCGCAACCACGCGGTAGTCGTCGAATCCTTGCTCTTGCGCATAGTTCTCGCCGACCTGCACGGCCTGGCTCTGCTGTGCCCACTGAAACGCCACGTAGCTTGCCAACACCAGCAGACCGGCAACCGCGGGAATGCGCGACCGTCGCATCAGCCACGATCCCGTCAGAGCGGCGAGAATGATGCCGCTGAACCACAGATCGATGATGAATGTCGTTCCCCATTCGAAGCGCCGATCGGAGAACGGCGACAGGACGAGCGTGCCGAAGGACGTAATCAGGTCGCCGAGTATGTGGATGCCGATGGCGAGCACGCTGATGACGAAGTAGGCCCTGAAGCCGTCGGCGTTGCGACGCACGCGAGACCACACCCATGCGACGGCCCAGGCCCATAACGGCAGCAGCAGAATCGAATGCGTGATCCCCCGGTGATACTGCAGATAGGCGAGCGGCGAAATCACCGAAAACACGACGTCGACATCCGGAAAGGCGCCCGCGAAGAACCCGAGCGCCACGCAATCTCGTGTCGATACGGCTTTCGCCTGGGACGGCGCAATCGCGCGACTCAGCAAGGCACCGCTCAGTGCATGCGTCAACGTATCCACAGGTTACGGGACTGCCTCGATAGCGGAACGGAGCACACCTCGGTGATGACGAAGCGAAGCCCTCGACCCTGAGAAATCATAGCGCACGCTTCGAAGGGCCCGATGCGACGCAAGAAACCCGTGCGTCGCGCACGGGAGTGGTGCTCAAGCATTGGGCCGCCTCGACGTGCGCGCAGGACGCTCAATCCCAACGATCGTCTCGCACCTGCACCATGCCGGCTTCCACCCTCACGGGAAAAACGGCGGTCGCCTCGAACGCGGGCGCCGTCAATGCATCGCCCGTGCGGATGCTGAAACGCGCACCGTGGCGCGGGCAAACGATCACATCACCCTCTCGACAGCCGCTCGCGAGATCGCCGCCGTCGTGCGTACAGACGTCTTCGATCGCGTGGAACGCGCCGTCGAGATTGAACACGGCAACGCGGGTGCCGTCGGCATCGACGATCCGGCACTCGCCCGGCGCAAACGACTCGACGCCGGCAACATCGATCCAGTCGGACATGGCTTGTTCCGGAACTCCGAAGTGAGGTGCGCCTGCGGCTATACGGCCACGACTTCGATGTCGGGCTCGATCGAACGCACGAGGCTCTCGATCCCCGCCAGGGTACCGGAAAGCGAACTCGGACAACTGCCGCACGCCCCCTGGTAGTGCACTTCGAGCAGGTTGCCCTTGAGACCTACGACGAAGAGGTCGCCGCCATCGCCTTGCAGGTACGGGCGTACCTGTTCGTCGAGCAACTCGCTGATGCGGGAGAACCGCTCTTCTTCCTCGGGCGTCATGGCCTCCCGGTTCGGCGACGATGCGGACGCGGCGGCAAACTGCTGCGATTGCACTTCGGCCGAAGCCGCATTGCGTATGGGCTCGGCCAGTTTGCGGAGCAGCTCCGGCCATTCGGCTTCGCCGTCCTGGGTCACGGTGATCCAGTGATCGACATAAAACACGTTGGTCACGTGGTCGATCGCGAACAGCTGCGACGCGAGAGGATCTTCCTGAGCCTGCTCAGGCGTATCGTACGATCGAGATACCCCCCAGGTCAGCGGCTCCTTGAGGATGAACTTCTTCGCGTTCGGGTTCGGTGTCCCGTCGATTTCGGCAATCTTAGGCATGGTCGGCGGGTGTGTTCCCCGATCCGGGCACCGGATCGGCGTTCCCCTCGGTCGAGGTCAGATTAATGGAGTGAAGCGCGGAATGCAGCGTATGCCAAGGCAGGATCGCGCATTTCACGCGCGTGGGCAAATCGCGCACGCCGGCGAACACGGTGAGCCGCCCCAGATGATGCGAGCCTGCCTGCAGGTCGAGCTTCCCCGTGGTCATTTCGCGAAACTCACGTGCCAGGGTCTCGGCTTCGTCGATGCTCTTGCCCTTGACCGCGCCGGTCATCATCGACGCAGAGGCCTTGCAGATAGCGCAGCTCTGCCCTTCGAACGCAACGGCGTCGATGCGCTCGCCGTCGAGCCTGAGGCTGACCCAGATGTGATCGCCGCACAGCGGATTGAGGCCCTCAGCACGATGCGTCGCTTCGGCGAGCCGCCCCCAGTTCCGCGGTTTGCGGTTGTGATCCAGGATGACTTCCTGGTAGAGCTGACTGGTGGCGCTCATCCGGCGAAAACCTTCTGCACCTTGCGTATGGCATCGACGAGCACGTCGATTTCCTGCCGCGTATTGTAAAAGGCGAACGAGGCACGAGCGGTTGCCGGCACGCAAAAACGCTGCATGACGGGCTGGGCACAATGATGGCCCGTGCGGACGGCAACGCCTTCCTCGTTGAGCAGCGTGCCGACGTCATGCGGGTGCACGCCCTCGATCTCGAACGAAAGCACGGCGGCCTTCTGCGGCGCCGTTCCGATGATGCGCACCCCGTCGATTGCGCCCACCTTCTCGGTGGCATAGCGCAGCAGATCATCCTCGTGCGCCCGGATCGTTCCCATGCCGATCGACTGGAGATAATCGATCGCAGCACCCAGGCCGATGACTTCGGCGATCGGCGGCGTTCCCGCTTCGAACTTCTGGGGAATCTCGGCATACGTCGTCTTCTCGAACGAGACCGAAAGAATCATGTCGCCGCCGCCCTTGAACGGGTTCATCGATTCCAGATGCTTCGCTTTGCCGTAGAGAATGCCGACTCCCGTGGGGCCGCACATCTTGTGGCCGGAGAACGCGTAGAAGTCGCAATCGAGCGCCTGCACGTCCACTTCGAGATGCGGGGCTGCCTGCGCGCCATCGACGAGGACCGGCACCTTGTGCTCATGTGCGAACGCAATCATCTCGCGGACCGGATTCACGGTCCCGAGCGCGTTCGACACGTGCGTCACACCGACGAACTTCGTGCGCTCCGAAAAAAGCTTGCGGTACGCATCGAGGTCAAGCACTCCAGAATCGTCGCAGGGAATCACGCGGATGCGCGCCCCCTTCTCTTCGGCGAGCATCTGCCACGGCACGATGTTCGAATGATGCTCGAGCACCGACAGGATGATCTCGTCGCCTGCGCCGATGAACTTGCGGCCATAGCCGTGCGCGACGAGATTGATCGATTCGGTCGTACCGCTCGTATAGACGATCTCGCGTTCTTCGCCCGCATTGATCAGCTTGCGCACCCTGCCCCGCACCGCTTCGTACTCGCGCGTCGCCACTTCGCTCAGGTAATGCACGCCGCGATGGATGTTCGCGTGCTCGGAGGTTCGATACTTCACGTAGCGGTCGATTACGCGTTGCGGCATCTGGCTCGACGCCGCGTTATCCAGAAAAACGAGCGGCTTGCCATGCACCTGCAGAGCGAGTATCGGAAATTCGCGCCGGATGCGTTCAACGTCGAAGCCCGCCATGGGCTCTTTGCCTAGGGGAGCCGCTCGGGCTGACATCGTCATGTTGCCTCCTGCGTGCGTTCGAGAACCGTGCGTTCGAGCTTCTTGCGCAGGCTCGGCACCGGAATGCGCTCGATGACTTCGGCTGCGAATGCATAGGTGAGCAGATTGCGGGCACGATCGACCGACAGCCCCCGGCTCTGCAGATAGAACAGTTCTTCCGGATCGAGTTGCCCGATCGCTGCACCGTGGGCGCACTTCACGTCGTCGGCGAATATCTCCAGCTGCGGTTTGGCGTCGATGCGGGCGCGATCCGACAACAGCAATCCACGGCACGACTGCCCTGCATCGGTCTGCTGCGCACCTTCACGAACCAGAATCTTTCCGTTGAATACGGCATGCGCCGCCCCGCCGACCACGCTCTTGTACACCTGCCGCAACTTGCCTTGCGGATGGGCATGATCGACGCGGCTATGCAAATCGGCGAGTTGACGTGCACCGATCAATGTCAGGCCATCGATCCGGGTCTCGCAAGCCGGGCCGTCGAGCACCACGTCGAGGTCCAAGCGCGAAATCCGGCCGCCCAATGCCACATTCACCAACTCGTAACGGCTCGACGGTGCTTGCCGCACGCTGCAGGTGCCGAGTTGGAAAGCCTCCGCGGCCTCGCGCTGCACCCGGACATGCGATACCGAGGCCTCTTGAGCCATTACCACCTCGGTGACGGGAGCGCTGAGATACGCAGCGGCGTCGATGGCGACGAAGTCCTCCACCAGGACACTGCGACTTCCCCGGTCGGCGCACAGCAAAGTACGCGGATAGACGGCATGCGGCTGCCCTCGCTTCGTCGCCAGATGGAGCACGTGCACGGGTGCTTCGATCGCGTGATCGGCATCGACGACAATGACAACGGCTTCGCGAAGGTATGCCGTGTTGAGTGCGACGAACAGGTTGGCGTCGGATTGCGCCAGTTGCCCGAGCGCGCTTTCCAGCACGCCGGCCGCCTCCTTGAGCGCCTGTCGAAGATCGAGAACGCGCATGCCGGCTTGGTGCGGAAACTGCGACAAACCCCGGTCCAGGATGCCGTCGACGAACACGATCCGGGCCTGCGCCTCGGGCAGGAAAGCGGCAGCAGCGCTTTCTTCGACGATCGCCGCCGCCTCGACTGCCGGCTGGAACGACATCCGCGTCAGCGGTGCGAGATCGGTGAAGCGCCACTCCTCGTCGCGCGTCGTGGGCAGCGAAACCGAGTTCGCACGCTCCAGCGCCGAGCTGCGCAGCCGATCGAACCAGGACGCACCTGAGGCGCCGGTGGACAACCCGGACAACAGCGAACTCGTGAAGGGGGAATCGACCATGGCAGAGGCAGGCGTCAGGCGGCGGCGCGGGCGCGGTCGTAATCGGCGCGCACCCAGTCGTAGCCTCTCGATTCGAGTTCGAGCGCAAGCTCGCGCCCGCCGGTCTTGATGATCTGGCCGCCTTCCATCACGTGTACGTAGTCGGGTTGAATGTAGTTGAGCAGCCGCTGGTAGTGCGTCACCATGACAATGGCCTTGTCCGGACCGGCAAGGCTGTTCACGCCATTGGCGACGATACGCAACGCATCGATGTCGAGGCCCGAATCGGTCTCGTCGAGCAGCGCCAGCTTCGGCTCGAGCAGCGCCATCTGCAGGATCTCGTTGCGCTTCTTCTCGCCGCCGGAGAAGCCCTCGTTCACGTTGCGATCGAGGAACGAGGCATCCATTTCCACGACTTTGATTTTCTCCCGCACGAAGTCGTCGAACTCGAGCGGATCGAGTTCCTCGTTGCCGCGCGCGGCCTGCACGGAGTTGTACGCCAGACGCAGAAACTGTGCATTGGAGACGCCCGGAATTTCGACCGGATACTGGAAGCCCAGGAAGAGCCCTGCCCGCGCACGCTCTTCCGGCGTCGACTCGAAGATGTTCCTGCCGAGAAACGTGACCGATCCGCCGGTCGGCGCATAGGACGGATGGCCGGAGAGGATCTTGGTGAGCGTGCTCTTGCCCGAGCCGTTCGGCCCCATGATCGCGTGCACTTCGCCCGCACGAACCGTGAGGCTCACGCCCTTGAGGATGGTCTTGTCACCGATGGTCCCTGAGAGGTTCGTCACCTCCAGCAGCACCGGAGCATCCGCGCGTATCATCCGACACTTCCTTCCAGTTTGACGCCGAGAAGCTTGGTCGCCTCGACCGCGAACTCCATCGGCAGTTGCTGAAACACGTCCTTGCAAAAGCCGTTGATGATCATAGACACGGCCTCCTCGGCGCCGATTCCCCGACTCGCAAAGTAGAACAGCTGGTCTTCGCCGATCTTCGAGGTGGTCGCCTCGTGCTCGACCTTCGCCGACTTGTTCTGCACTTGAATGTAGGGGAACGTGTTCGCGCCACAGGTCGACCCGATCAACATCGAATCGCACTGGGAAAAATTGCGCGCGTTCTGCGCCTTGGCTCCGATCTTCACGAGCCCGCGGTAACTGTTGTTCGAGTAACCGGCCGAAATGCCCTTGCTGATGATGCGGCTGCGAGTATTGCGTCCGATGTGGATCATCTTCGTGCCGGTATCGGCCTGCTGGCGATGATTGGTCAGCGCCACGGAATAGAATTCGCCGATCGAGTTGTCGCCCAGCAGCACGCAGCTCGGATACTTCCAGGTAATCGCGGAACCGGTTTCGACCTGCGTCCACGAAATCTTCGAATTCGCGCCCTTGCACAACCCGCGCTTGGTGACGAAATTGAAGATGCCGCCCTTCCCGTTTTCGTCGCCGGCATACCAGTTCTGCACGGTGGAGTACTTGATGTCCGCATCGTCGAGCGCCACGAGTTCGACGACCGCGGCATGCAGCTGGTTGGTGTCGAACTTCGGGGCGGTGCAGCCCTCCAGATACGACACCGTCGCGCCTTCTTCGGCGATGATCAGCGTGCGCTCGAACTGGCCGGAGTCCTGCGTGTTGATGCGAAAGTACGTCGACAGGTCCATCGGGCACTTCACCCCTTTGGGGATGAAGCAGAACGACCCGTCCGTAAAGACCGCCGAGTTGAGCGCCGCATAGTAGTTATCCGACGTCGGCACGACGCTGCCGAGATACTTGCGGACCAGATCCGGATGCTCGGCCACGGCCTCGGAGATCGAGCAGAAGATGATCCCGACTTCAGCCAGCTTCTCCTTGTAGGTGGTGGTCACCGATACCGAATCGAAGATCACGTCCACCGCAACTCCGGCGAGCGCCGCACGCTCGTGCATGGGCACGCCGAGCTTCTCGAACGTCTTCATCAGTTCGGGATCGACCTCGTCGATGCTCTTGAGCTTCTTCGGCTTCGGCGCAGCGTAGTAGATGATGTCCTGGAAATCGATGGCGGGATAGCGGACGTTCGGCCATTTCGGCTCGCTCATGGTGAGCCAGTGCCGATAGGCTTCGAGCCGGAAATCGAGCAGCCACGCCGGCTCGTTCTTCTTCGCCGAAATGAGCCGGATGGTGTCCTCCGAAAGACCGCGCGGCGCAGTCTCGGATTCGATGTCGGTGACGAAGCCGGCCGAGTAGGGCCGGTTCACCAGTTCCTGAAGGGCGGCACTCATGCGACCGCGCCCGCCTGCTTGTCGATGCTGAAGCTCTCGCCGCAACCGCAAGTTGCCGAAACAT
>JBIKKL010000151.1:0-9168 GCA_044360365.1 Burkholderiales bacterium
TTCCGGCGTTTTCATCTACCAAAACCGCTCGGTCTTGCGAAAGTCTCGCCAAAGCGCGCGCAGCCGTCTTCGCTGCGTGTGAACCGCACAGGCGCTCCATCCGCGAACGCTTGCGACCAGCACCACGCGATCCGGGACAGCTTCGTCGACCCGATGCGTCATTGCTGCGGCATCGCAAATGCGCCCAAGGCAAGTTTGCAGCTTCGCGAGCGTCTCGTGGTACGTGCGGACGCGCTCCTTGTCGGCGAGCGCTTCCCCGACGAACTCGGCCGCATAGCGCAGCTTCTTTACAGCGATCCGAAGTTCGTGGAGTTGTGCCACGGTGCCGCGCTTGCGTGCCTTCTTGCCCCGTCGCAGTACGCTTTCGACACGCCGATCGAGCAATCCGGGCCCGTAGTCGGCCAGCGGGACTTTCACCACCGCCGGATCGGCAAGCACGCCCCCGCCAGCAGCCATCCGTCCGAGAGCAAGCAACAAGGCACTCGTACGCCTGGACTTCAGTGCGGTGCGCGCACCGATCGCCGCCCGCCCCTTCAATACGTGCGCTGCCTGAGCGAGTGCGGTCAGGTCCTCCGTCGAGGCAACACCTTCCAGTCCATCGAGAAGTACAGGCAGGGACTCTTCCAGAAAAACATCCCAGTCCCGTGCTGGACCGAGACGACCCGCCAGCCATCGCAACTCGCCTCGAAGCGCATCGATCTCTGCCTTCGGCATAGCGCTTCCAAACGCACTCAGGCAAGAGCGCAAGCGACGCAGTCCCACGCGCATCTGATGCAGATACTCGATGTCGTCGCCCCCAAGCATGCCGTGTTCATTGGCCTGAATCTGTTCGAGCCCGGAAGCGACGAACATCGCCACGGCACCCGGAACGTCGGCGAGCGCCGGCAGCTCGACACGGCGCCCCTTCGAGGGGACAGAGGCGAGCCCGGCAAGAAGATAGCCCCGCTCGGCCTTGCTCCGATGTGCGGGCCGCACGGACAGATCCGCCATCAACGCGGCCGAGACGTCGAACAAACCCCATGGCAAACCGCCCTTGAGTTCGAGCTCCAGCTCGCAAATGGGATGCGCAGTCGTCCCGCAAACGATTCGGCCCCGATCGAGGCTCGCCTCCACGCGACTGCCGTCACGCAACGTGATCATGCGGGCGGAGCGCTCGAAATCGGTGACGAAAACCGGCTTCAGCTTGCGCTGCAAACGCTCGTCGCACAGCACATCGAGCCCCGCCCGCTGTTCGATACGCTGAAACGATAGCGTCTGATCGGGCATCGCCCACTCGAGCTCGTTGCGCTGATGCAGCCCTCCCAGCGCACCGCCGGCCCACTTGATCGTCTGCACCCATCCGCTCGGCGAGCGACGCAACCGCACGCTGATCCGTGCATGCCATAGATCGAACTGCGGCGTATCGTAGTAGACACCGAGCAAGCGGGAGCGGACCCACCGACCGCTCCCCCGGCTTCGAAACACGCGATGCGCGAGCACCTTGGCCGCCAGGCGCGGCGGGACATCGAGCTTCAGTTCGGTCTCGATGTCGTTGCCCGCCCCGGCATCCGTCGGCATTGCAACCGCGCCGGTTTTCGATTCATCGACCGACTGCGCAGCCTTCACGGCCTACGCTCCCCGGTCGACCAGGCGTGCGAGCAGATACTGCTGCGCCGTGCTGGGTGTGCCGCCGCGCGCCGTGCGTCGCTTGTAGCCGCCCTCGCCATCCATCTCCCAGGCTTCGGTGTTGTCGGCAAGATAGGGCTCCAGTGCTTCTTCCATGACGCGCTTCTTCAGGCGCTTGTCCAGCACAGGGAAGCAGACCTCGATACGGCGAAAGAAGTTGCGATCCATCCAGTCGGCGCTCGCAAGATACACATCGTGCTCGCCGCCGTTCAGGAAATAGAAGATGCGCGTATGTTCGAGAAAGCGTCCGATGACCGAGCGCACGCGGATGTTCTCCGAGAGTCCCGGCACGCCGGGGCGCAGCGCGCAGACCCCGCGCACGATGAGATCGATCTTCACGCCCGCGCGCGACGCCTCGTAAAGGGCCAGAATGATCTCGGGCTCGAGCAGCGAATTCATCTTCGCGATGATGCGGGTGCGCTTGTTCTGTCGGGCCCGCGTCGTCTCGCGCGCGATGGCGGCACGCATGCGTTCATGCATCGTGAAGGGCGATTGCCACAAGTGCTTCAGCTTGCTCGCACGACCAAGCCCGGTGAGCTGCATGAACACGTCGTTCACGTCGGCACAGATTTCTTCATTCGCAGTGAAAAGACCGATGTCGGTATAGAGCCGTGTCGTTCGCGGATGATAGTTGCCCGTCGACAGATGAACATAGCGGCGCAGCTTGTTCTCTTCGCGGCGCACGACCATCGCCATTTTCGCGTGCGTCTTGTGGCCGACGACGCCATAGACGACATGGGCGCCGGCCTCCTCCAGGCGCGAGGCCCATTGAATGTTGGCCTCTTCGTCGAACCGTGCGAGCAGTTCGAGGACCACGGTCACCACCTTGCCGCCGCGGGCCGCCGCGATCAAGGTCTCCATCAGCTCCGATTCCGGCCCCGTGCGGTAGATCGTCATCTTGATGGCAACGACCTGCGGATCGCTTACGGCCTGCTGGATGAAGTGAACGACCGGACCGAACGACTGAAAGGGATGATGCAGCAGCACGTCGCCCCGGCGCATGGCCTCGAAGGGATTCGGCCGGCGCTGAAGCGCCAGCGGAATCCCCGGCACGAAGGGCGGAAACTTCAGCGCCGCGCGATCGACCCGATCGAGCACTTCACTGAGGCGCACGAGATTGACGGGCCCATTGACCTGGTAGAGATCGCGCGGCGTCAGATTGAACTGCTGCAGCAGCACTTCGGTGACATGCGCCGGACAGACGTCCGATACCTCCAGACGCACCCCGTCGCCGAAGTTTCGCTGCGACAACTCGCCCTGCAAGGCCATCCGCAGGCTCTTCACCCCTTGCAGTTCCTCCTCGTCGAGAAAGAGATCGCTGTTGCGGGTCAACTGAAACTGATAGCAGCCTTTCACCGTCATGCCGGCGAACAACTCGCCGACGTGCGCGTGCAGGATCGATGACAGGAAGACGAACCCGTATTCACAGCCGGCGACCTTCTTCGGCAGCGAAATCACGCGCGGCAAGACACGCGGCGCCTGCACGATCGCAAACCCGCTGCGGCGCCCGAAGGCATCCCGCCCCTCCAGTTCCACGATGAAATTGAGGCTCTTGTTTGCGAGGCGGGGGAAAGGATGCGCAGGATCGAGTCCCAGCGGCGTCAGAAGCGGCATCAACTCGCGAAAGAAGTAGGCCCTGACCCAGGCCTTCTGCGTGTCGTTCCACTTGCTCCGCCGCAGAAAGCGTATGCCCTCGGCGGCCAGCGCGGGGAAGAGATCGTCGTTGAGCAGCCGGTACATCCGCTCGCAGAGCGCGTGCACTTCGGCCGCTATCGACCGGAACACCTGTTCGGGCGACAGGCCGTCGGGACCGGGCTCGTCGTCGCCGGCGGCGATCTGAGCCTTCAGGCCGGCGACGCGAATCTCGAAGAATTCGTCGAGATTGCTGTCGGCGATGCATAGGAACCGCAGCCGTTCCAGGAGCGGCGTACGCTTGTCCTCCGCCTGGGCAAACACCCGGCGATTGAACTCGAGCAGGCCGAGTTCGCGATTGAGGAACAGCGAAGACGCAGCCCGCATCCGTACGGCCTCGGCTTCCGCAACAGCGTTCTTCTTCCGCGACGAACGAACGGGGGGACGCCGCGTGGCGGCAACCACCTTCCCTTTTCCTATCGGCGTAGCCATGTCGATCGTCGTCTCGTGGATGGCGGGAGGAGCGTCCTGCAGACCTCATGCGAGGTTATCAGTATGCCCTCGAGTGATTCGGTGACATTTGACGGCTGTCAACGGCCGCCCTCGCCGACTGCCACCGAGGCGACAGAATCGGTCGCCTCGGAGCGGCAACCGCTACGAGCCCGGCGGCACGTACCCGGCAGCCACGTCGGCGCCGCCGCCGAAGAAATGCCGGTCCATCTGTTCGGCGAGGTACTTGCGCGCTTTCGGATCGGCCAGATTGAGCCGGTTCTCGTTCACGAGCATGGTCTGCTGACGCAACCATTGCCCCCAGGCCTCCTTCGAAACGTTCTCGAAGATGCGCTTGCCGAGATCGCCCGGATACGGCGGAAAGTCGAGCCCTTCCGCCTCGCGTCCCAACTTGATGCATTGAACCATACGCGCCATATCGAATACCCACCTGCTGACAGTGAATCGAAGACAGTCTACAGCGGCTTGATGAGCACCTTGGAGCGCCGCTGCCAGTTGTACATTTCCCGCTTGTTAGCGGGCAAGGCCTCGACCGGCGCCTCGCTGAACCCACGCTCGATGAACCAATGCGCAGCACGCGTCGTGAGCACGAATAGCCGCTGTATCCCGCGCTCGCGCGCCTTGTCCTCGATCACTTCGACCAAGTCCGCCCCGTAGCCGGTATCGCGAAAATGTGGATTGACCGCCAGGCACGCCAGTTCCCCGGCTTTGGCTTCCGGATAAGGATAGAGTGCAGCGCAGCCGACGATGAGCCCGTCGTGCTCCACCACGCTGAAGCGGTCGATTTCCATCTCCAGCAATTCGCGGCCCCGCTTCACGAGCGTGCCATCCTCTTCCAGGGGGCCGATGAGCGCAAGCACGCCGCCCACGTCGTCGATGGTGGCATCGCGCAGATGATCGAGGGAATCCCGGACGACCATCGTTCCCACCCCGTCGCGGGTGAAAAGCTCCAGCATCAACGCACCGTCGAGATGGCGATTGACCAGATGCACCCGACGCACGCCCGCACGACAGGCAGCGAGCGCATGCGGCAGATAAAGGTGAATGTCCTCCGCGACGTTGCGCGCGCGGCGCAACAGGCGCTCCCCTTCGTCGACCCGCAGTTCGCGAATGAGTCCGCCGCGCGCCCGCTCGACGCCGACGGTATCCACCAGGAACAGTAGCTTGTCGGCATTGAGCGCAATCGCCGCCCGGGCGGCCACGTTCTCGACGGTGACGTTGAAGGTCTCCCCGGTCGCCGAATATCCGAGGGGCGACAGCAAGACGATCGCCCCCGTGTCGAGCGCGGAGACGATCCCGACCGCATCGACTTTTCGGACTTCGCCCGTGTGCAGCATGTCGGTGCCGTCGATGACGCCGAGCGGCTTTGCCGTCACGAAGTTGCCGCTCGTCACGCGGATATCCGCACCGGCCATCGGCGAATTGGGCAAGCCCGTGGACAAGGACGCCTCGATCTCCGCGCGTACCGAGCCCACAGCTTCCTTCAGACACTTGAGGGCCGCCGGATCGGTGATGCGCACCCCGTCCCGGTACTTGGGCTTGAGCTTGCGCTCCAGCATGAGCGCTTCGACCTGCGCACGCACACCGAAGGCCAGCACGATCCGCACCCCCAGTGCAGCCAGCAGGTTCAGATCGTGGCTGAGCGCAACGAAGCGACCATCGGCCACGACCTCCCCCCCCACGGCGACGACGAACGTCTTGCCGCGAAAGGCATGAATATAGGGCGCTGCCGCGCGAAACCACTCGACGAACGTCTGTGGCGACGTGTTGAGGACGCTATCCAGAATCATCTCCCGATGGATCCGACATGATATGCGAGCCAGCCGGCGCGAGAAACCGCAGGATGTCCACCCTTTGCGCAAAGCGGGCGGATTGCACGTTCGATACACCCCGGAATTGCCTATACTCCCGGCCATCCGGAGATCCCTGGCGCCTGTGACGCAAGCCGTCTTCGCCGATGGACAGGCCGGTCGATCCGTAGGCCCACCTCTCTCTTCCTGCGAGCTCATGCAGCTGCCCTATCCCAGATCGTTCCTCGGCCTGCTGGTCCTGGGCTTCGCACTCGCGCTTGCACCGCTGGTCGCCGGTCTGGCCACCAGCGCGATCTACACCGATCGTTTAGCCCGCAAGGCCCAGGCCGCACTCGCCCAGACTGCGCTGATCACGCAGTCCACCCGCCGCCTTGCGACGCTATTGCGCGAACTGGAGCGCAGTGCCCGGCAATCGGCCATCCTGGGCGAGGCGAGTGTGCCCGAAATCTACCTCGCGCTGCGCAAGCAGTTCCTCGCCGCCGCAGCCCGCCTGGACACCGCGCCCTTCGAATCCGCCCAGCGTGCCCGCCTGCAGCGCATGCGAGATATCGAGGCGGGCGTGTTCGCCGCCTTGTCGAGTCCGGAAAAATCGAGCGAGGCCGTCGAGCGGGCAAGCGAGAGATTCGACGAGGCACACCGTCTCGCCGACGAAACGATCCGCGAAGCCGACGCATTGACCGAGCGCGAGCGCCAATCGATGAGTGCGATGGCGCAGGAAGCACAGCGCGTCGTCTACTGGCAGCTCGCGGCTGCGGTGCCGCTCGCAATTCTCGTCGCGGTCGGTGTGGCCCTCGCGATGGTGCGACCCGTGCGAAAACTCGATGCGGCCATCGGCGCCATCGGCGCGGGCCGCCTTTCGGATCCGATCCGCGTGAGCGGTCCGCGAGATCTCCGTCAGCTGGGGGAACGCCTCGAGTGGCTGCGCAGCGTGCTGCTCGGTATCGAACAGCAGAAGAATCGCTTCATGCGCCACATCGCGCACGAACTGAAGACCCCATTGTCCGCCGTGCGCGAGAGCACCGACCTCCTGCTCGAACGCGTCGCCGGTACACTCACCCCCACGCAGCGCGAGCTTGCGGACATTCTTCGCCGCAACGCGCTCGAACTGCAGCGTCTGGTGGAAGATCTGCTGCAGCTCGGGGAAGCGCAGTTTCGCCGGTTGCATCTGGAGAACGAGACATTGAATCTGCCGCAGATCGTGCAGCAGGTGGCTGCCGACCACGAGCTTGCCGCGCGCACCAAAGGGTTGTCGTTGTCGTTCCAGCTCGATGACAATGCGGCCACCTTCGTCGCCGATCGGGAAAAGCTGCGCGTGATTCTCGACAATCTGATCTCGAACGCCATCAAGCATTCGCCGCACGGCGGCACGATCGAGGTTCGCGCAACGCGGGATGCGGGCGACATCCTGCTCGGGGTCCATGACGAGGGGCCCGGCATCGCCCGTGAGGATCGCGACAACATCTTCGACCCGTTCTATCAGGGCCGGACCACCGGGAGCAGCATACTCAAGAACAGCGGCGTGGGCTTGTCCATCGTGCGTGAGTATGCCGCCGCACACGGCGGCGACGTACAGGTGGCGGACGACGATCGCGGCGGCGCACTCTTGCGCGTTCGCCTTCCGATCGTGGACCCCAGCGGAAAATCCTCATGATCCTGCGCCGACATCTCTACCTAGTGTCCCGTGTCGGAGATTCGTGCCCTAAAAGCGCCGAGAATCGACGCCATACTTTGTCGGAAATCCTCGCCAGGTGTCCAACCTGGCTGCGGTTTCCTTCGCGTCTGGCGCCGATTTCGACACTTTTCCCACGCATGGGATCGATGGTAGCGACCCGCACTTCTGCTACGAATCTCCGACACAGGACACTAGCCGGCCTGACGAGCGCGCTGCTTGCCGGTTGCGTCACTTCTCCGTCTGTCGAGCCGCCCCCTGAACCGCCAGCCCCTCCGCCCGAAGCTGTGGAAACGCGACCCTATCCGCCCCCCGCCGAACCGCGTCCGCCCGTCCCGATCGCCGTCGAACCTGCCGGCACGGTGCGCGCGCTCGACTACGTCAATCGCGTACGACAACGTACGGCGCGGGAACTGCGCGGCGAGTACGAGGCGCTCCGCAAGGCTTTTGCCGCCTCCCGCTCCGAGCACGACCGGATTCGGCTCGCCCTGCTGCTGAGCCTCCCCCATACAGGCTTCGGCGACGACAATCAGGCCCTGGAGTTGCTGGAGCCGCTCGCGCGCGAGGCAGGCAGCGAATATCACGCGCTCGCCCAGCTCGTCACATCGCTGCTCATGGAGCAACGACGCGCCGCTCGACACGCGGCAGGCCTGCAGCAGAAACTCGATCGCATCCGCGCGCTGGAGAAAGAAATGCAGCAGCGCGCCGCCACCCCGGAGTCCAAGAAGCGATGACCTCCCCGACCCGCATACTCGTCGTCGACGACGATCCCGATCTGCTCCGCTTGCTGGCAATTCGCCTCGAGGGCGCCGGCTACGACCCCCTATGTGCACCGAGCGCGGAGAAAGCCCTCGCGCTGCTTGCCGTCGAACGCCCCGCGGTCGTCCTGACCGACATCCGAATGGGCGGCATGGACGGCCTTGCGCTTTTCGAAGCCGTGCACCGGACCTACCCCAGCCTGCCCGTGATCATCCTGACCGCGCACGGGACGATCCCGGACGCGGTCGCCGCGACGCAGCGTGGGGTATTCGGCTATCTGACCAAACCGGTCGAGCCGCCCCAATTGCTCGCGGAACTCGCGCGAGCGGTTCAGCTCTCGGCAGGTGCCGAGCGCAACATTGCCAGCAGCACGCTCCATGGCATCATCACACGCAGCGCCCGGATGGAAGAATTGCTGGCGAAGGCCCGCCTGGTCGCCCCGACCGAAGCGAGCATCCTCATCCTCGGCGACAGCGGCACCGGCAAGGAACTGCTCGCCCGCACGATCCACGATGCAAGTCCGCGTCGGGACAAACCCTTCATCGCGATCAACTGCGCCGCCATCCCGGCGGAGCTGCTCGAGTCCGAGCTTTTCGGCTATTTGCGCGGTGCCTTCACCGGCGCCGAAAGCGATCACGACGGACTCTTCGCTGCCGCTCACGGCGGTACGCTGTTCCTCGACGAGATCGGCGACATGCCGATTGCATTGCAGGCGAAGCTGCTGCGCGTGCTGCAGGAGCGCCAGGTACGCCCGCTCGGCTCCAACTACGCCCGGGGAATCGACGTGCGCCTGGTTTCGGCGAGTCATCGCGATCTCGAAGCCGCGGTGAAGTCGGCGGTCTTTCGCGAAGATCTGTACTACCGGCTCAACGTGGTGACGCTGCGCGTTCCCGCTCTGGTCGAACGCCGGGACGACATCACTGTGCTGGCGAATCACTTCCTGCGGGAAATCGCCGCGCAGTACGCCCGCAAGGTGAACGGATTCGCCCCCGATGCGCTGGCGCTGCTCGTCGCCGCCGACTGGCCGGGCAACGTGCGCCAGTTGCGCAACGTGGTCGAGCAGGCCGTTGCATTGGCGACCACGGCGCTGATACCGGCAAGCCTGGTCCAGGAGGCGATCAG
>JBIKKL010000152.1:0-9139 GCA_044360365.1 Burkholderiales bacterium
CCGGCTCAAGCAGAAGCCCGCCGTCTGCATGGCTGCCAGCGGCCCGGGCGTCATCAATCTCACGACGGGCGTGGCGAACGCACTCATCGACTGCGCGCCGGTCGTGGCGATCGGCGGGTCGAGCGCCATCACCCAGTTCGGCCGGCAGACGTTCCAGGAGATCGACCAGCTCGCGATCATGCGCGGATGCACCAAGTGGTCCGATCGCGTGCACAACCTCGCACGCATCCCCGAGATGGTCAACACCGCATTCCAGAAGGCGATGGGCGGCAAGCCCGGCCCGGTGTATCTGGACTTCCCGGCGGACATCCTCTACGACACGATTCCGGAGGAGAAGATCGACTGGAGCCTGAGCGGACGCGCCTTGCTCCGACCTCGCCCGATGGGTGAATCCGCTCGCGTGGACGAACTCATGTCGGCGCTCGGGAAGGCGAAGAATCCGATCGTCCTCACGGGCGGCGGCGTCATCTGGTCGCAGGCGTGGGATGAACTGAAGACCTTCCTCGAAACCGCGGGCATTCCGTTCTACACCACCCCCCAGGGCCGGGGCGTGCTGCCGGACGACCATCCGCTGTCCTTCCTCACGATGCGATCCTCTGCGTTTCGCGACGCCGATCTGATCCTCGTCATCGGTACGCGGATGAACTACATCATCGGTCACGCAGCACCGCCCCGCTTCGCCGCCAACGCAACGATCGCCCGCATCGACATCGATGCCGACGAGATCGCATCGTCCCCGCGCAAAGTCGACATCGGCATCGTCGGCGACTGCAAGGCCGTGCTGCAGCAGTTGATCGCCGCCCTGCCGGGCCGGATCGACGAGAAAAACTTTTCCGCGTGGCGCAAGCGTCTCGCAGACGGCGAGGCCAAGAAGCGCACCGAAACCAGCGGCGGCATGGCGATGAATGCCACCCCCATCCATCCGCTGCGTCTGTGCGAGGAAGTGAAGAACTTCATGCGCCGCGACGCGATCCTCGTCGTCGACGGCCAGGAAATCCTGAACTACGGTCGACAGTCGATGCCCACGTTCATGCCTGCGCATCGCCTCAACTCGGGCCCCTTCGGCATGATGGGCGTCGGCCTGCCCTTCGGCCTCGGCGCGAAAGTGGCCTGCCCCGACAAACAGGTCATCGTGGTCCACGGTGACGGCTCGTTCGGTCTCAACGCCATGGAACTCGACACCGCCGTACGCCACAACATACCGGTGCTGGTGGTGATCAGCCTGAACGGCGGATGGACGGCCGATCCGAAGAAGGAAAAGATCGGACGAAACCTGGGCTATACGCGCTATGACAAGATGGCCGAAGGTCTGGGTTGCTACGGCGAGTATGTCGAGAAGCCCGAAGACATCGGCCCGGCGCTGGTGCGTGCGCAGAAGAAGGTCGACGAAGGCATGGTCGCACTCGTGAACGTCAAGACGGACGAGAACGCCCGGGCGGGAACGGTGGCGTTCTCGTCGCATTCGACGTAGGCAAAATTCGAGACGCTTCGCTCGCGAATTGCGGGAAAAGGGCAATGGGAAGTGGGAAAGGTGGCGGCATACGCCGCCCCACTTCGACAACCCCCGCCGCTGTACGTCACAGTGCGGATCTACCCTTCCCTTTTCCCCCTTCCCCTTTCCCGCTTATCCGTTTTGCTTGCTCGCATCGTTCCGCGCCACCGACGCCGATTACCTCTCCCCCTTGATCTCCAACGTCTTCAGCACCTGCGCATACCGACCGAATTCCTCGCGCATGCGCTTCTCGAAAGCCTCGGGTGTCATGAAGAACGGCCCCATGCCGTGCAACGCCATCTTCTCCTTGATGTCGGGCATGACGAGCACCTTCTGCAATTCCGCCGACCAGCGCTGCACCACGGGCTTCGGCGTTCCCTTCGGGGCGAGCACGCCGCGCAGCGACTTCGCGTCGAAATCGGTCACGCCTGCTTCGGCGAACGTCGGCACGTTGGGCAACGCCGGCAACCGTTGATCCGATGTAATACCGATGGCGCGCACCTTGCCGTTGCGCACGTGACCGACCATGCTGCTCGGCGTACTGAAGAACATCTGCACGTGACCGCCGATGAGATCGTTCAGCGCAGGCCCCGCCCCCTTGTAGGGCACGTGCTGGATCTTGATGCCGACCTTTTGCGCGAACATCGCCGTCGTCACCAGGCCCGACGTGGTGGACGTCGCGTAATTGAGTTGGCCGGGCTTGGCCTTCGCGAGCGCGATGAACTCCTGCATCGTCTGGGCCGGCACGCCCGGATGGATGATCATCAGGTTGTCGCTGGCATCGATCGTCCCGAGCGGGCTGAAATCGTCGATCGGATGAAACGCGGTCTTGCTGATCAGCGAGGTGATCAGGTGCGAGTTGGTGGACGTGATGAGGATGGTGTGTCCGTCAGCGGGTGAACGCATCGCGATCTCCGTGCCGATGACGCCGTTGCCGCCGCCCCGGTTGTCGATGACGACCTGGACGCCGAGGCCTTCCGAGAACTTCTGCCCGACCAGTCGCCCCATGATGTCGTTGCTACCCCCCGGGGGATAAGGCACGACGATGCGTATGGGGCGATTGGGAAACGCTTGCGCCCAGGCGACGGATGTCCACGATGCGAGAGCACAGGCTGCTCCCACGCATGCGATGCATTTCAATACAGGTGAACGAGAATTCATTTTGCGTACGCTGCCAGTCCATGATCGTCGTTCGAGTATCAGCCGGGCGCGATGCCGCGTCAATCGCGCGACGACCCTTTGCGTGCCGACCCAGTGCACGAAACATCGCGATGCCGACCATGGGTCCACCATCTCGACCCGGCGCATGGTTCGATCGCTTCATGCAGGCACGCGTCGACCGGCGCTTTCGTTCGGACATCGCGCCGCGTAACATCGAGCGTTCCGTCCCACTTGCCGCAGAGGAGTCTTCGCATGGAAGCCGTTGCCCCGTTTCGATATCGCTCGTACCCATTGAGTCTGCACGCCGGCAAAGGCACCCTGGATCAATTGCGCAGCGAAGTCGATCGCGCCCGGGCGAAGCGCGCCTTCGTGATTTGCGGCAAGTCGGTCGCCGCGAAGACGAATCTTCTCGAACGCATCCAGGCCAACCTCGGGGAGAAGTACGCCGGCGTATTCGCGGGCGTGGAAGCTTCCTCCCCATTGCCCTCGGTCATCGCAGGCGCGGCAGCAGCCAAGGAAGCCGGCGCCGATCTGATCGTTGCCGTCGGTGGCGGCAGTGCGATGGTGACGGCACGTGCGATCATCATCGTGATGGCCGAGAAAGGCGACATCCACGAGATCTGCACTCAGTACCCGCCCGGACAGCCGCCGGTCAGTCCCAAACTGCTTGCGCCGAAGATCCCGAACATCCTGGTGTTGACGACGCCGAGCACGGCGATGACCCGCGCAGGTACCGCGGTGAAGGACGTGGAACGGCATCATCGGCTCGAACTGTTCGATCCCAAGACGCGCCCCTTCGCCATGATCTGGGACGACGAGGCCCTGCTCACCGCACCCGTCGAACTGTTCGTGAGCACCTCGGCATCCGCACTGAGCGGGATCCTCTGCGGCGTCGCATCGCCGCGCATCAATCCGCTTTCGCACGCCGACCTCCTTCACGCCATGCGGATCTCGCTCGAAAGCCTTCCGGTCCTGCGCAAGAATCCCAGCGACGCGACGGCGCGCATGAACCTCGTTGCCGCGTCATTCTTGTCGAACCGTGCCCTCGATGCCATGCGCAGCCGCGCCTTCGGCATCATCTCGTCGTTCGGTCACGTGATCGACACGCTCTACCCGCACGTCGACCACGGCCAATCCTATTCGCTGACCACGGCCGCCGGCATGCGGTTCAATCTGGATCAGTGTACCGGCGGTCTCGCCCGCCTCGGACGCGAAGTCGGCGCCGGCCCGGGGCTCTCCGATCGGGACGCCGCCATCCAGGCCACCGATTTCGTGGAAAGCTTTTATCGCGATCTGGGCATGCCGGTGCGTCTGCGCGACGTCGGCATACCGAAGGAAGGCATCGCGAAGATCGCCGAAGACTGCATGGGCGACTTCTATCTGCATCAGAACGCGCGCAAGGTGAAGAGCGCCGATGAACTGCTGGAGACGCTGGAGCGGATGTGGTGAGCGGCTCGCCGTGGGCGAGGCGAGCCGCGTGAAGAATGAAGGGTGAGCGGTGACGCGGTGAGGGCCGCGTCGTACCCGGTGTGTATCAGAACGTCAGCTTGAGTTCCTTGACCTGCTTCTCGAGTTCCGCATATTCCTTCACGAGCTGCGCCCTGATCTCGTCGGGCGTGGCACGTTCACCCGGCTGCGCGCCATCCGCCGCCAGCCTCTGCGCCATCTGCGGCGAATGCATGCCGTCGCTCACGATGCGATTGATGAGCGCAAGCACCGGTTTCGGTGTCCCAGCCGGCGCGAACAGGCGGTAGCTGTTGGTGAGCTTGTAGTCCGGCACCCCCTGTTCGGCAAACGTCGGCAGATCGGGCATGGTGGGGATGCGTTTCGGGCCGAGGGTCGCCAGTGCCTTCACCTTTCCGGTCCTGGCTGCCGCCCCGGCGGCAATGGAGCTTCCCGCGACCATATGGATCTCGCCGCCCATCACAGCGATGAGCGACGGCGCCGTTCCCTTGAAGGGCACGTGCAGCAGTTTGGCCCCTGTTGCCTTCGCGAGCCGCTCCATGCCGATGTGCACCGTACCGCCGACGCCGGAGCTGCCGTAGGTCAGGGTGACCTTCTGCGAGTAGGCCACGAACTCTTTCAGGTTGTTGATCGGCAGGGACGGCTGAATGACCAGGATGTAAGGCTGACTCGTCATGTTGACGATCGGATCGAAGGTCTTCAGGACATCGAACGGTACGCGCTTCGTGGCCCCGAGAAGGAGCAGCGCATCGGCATAGCTCAGAATCGTGTACCCGTCAGGCGCCGCTCGCGCCACCAGTTCCGTAGCGATCACCCCGCCACCGCCCGCACGATTGTCGACGACGACGCTTTGGCCGATGCGATCAGCGAGGATCTGCCCTGCGGCCCGGGTGATCGTATCCGCACCGGCACCCGGCGCCACCGTCACCAGCAACCGCACCGGTTTCGTCGGATAGTTGGGCAGCCTGTCCTGCGCAACCACCGGGCTCATGAACATCGCGGTCATTACCGCGAGTCCAGCCGTTTTCCAACATCGATTCGACGCACGCATGAGTTCTCCTTGGTCGAGTTTATGGTCATCGGCTGCGTGTCCGGCACACTGGGAACGCACGCGCCTCGCAGCACCGAGCACCGTCTTGCTCGTACCGCGACGCAGGGGTTGCACCTTAAGTCCTTTGCGCAGCTGCGCTGCAGCATACCACGCGCCGCACCGCGCACTCTGCCGCACTGGCTCCGTGCCTGCGCTCCCTCGCGCGTCGCGAAATCGACTACTATCTCGGCTTCTGTTCGTTCGACCGGAAGGATTTTCGTCCGGTTGCCGGCGTCGCCTTTGGAGGATGCCGCCCGCGTACGATAGGCGTGCGACGGTGTCGAACAGATGCATCATACGTCGACGTACCGAGAACGATCGGCAAGACCGCACACTTCAGCGGAAACGAGCCTGGCACATGCGCCGCGCGAGAACGACACACGCAAGCTCCTGGATTGGGACAAGCTTGAAATCGGCGAGACATTTGCGCCCTACACCTATGTCCTGACCCAGGAAATGATCGACCAGT
The DNA here is from genome assembly GCA_044360365.1 of Burkholderiales bacterium. GTDB lineage: Bacteria > Pseudomonadota > Gammaproteobacteria > Burkholderiales > WYBJ01 > WYBJ01. The sequence continues at coordinate 5,677 of JBIKKL010000152.1, forward strand.
ACCGCAAGGGCGTAATGGATCCGGAAGCCGGCTTCCCGACCATCTCCCACAAGGTCGACGTCCGGCAGTACAACGAGGCCTACCGGGACAACGGCTCCGTCAACGCCCGCTGTTCCTTCCACTGCTACAACTCGCCGATTGCCGGCAAGAAGATCACCGTGCAGGCCTGGATCGCGGACAAGTACGCCCGCCGCGGCAAGAACTACATCGTGACCGAAGCCGTCTCGGTCGACGAAGACGGCCGGATCCTCGACCGCGTCATCACTCACGAACTGAAGCAGCCCTCGGAGGTAGGCAAGAAATGGCAGTGACCCGCACTTACAAGGTGGGCGACGAAATCACGTCCCTCGCCAAAACCATGTCCCAGGACGCCATCAACGCCTTCGAAGCAAGCGGCGGCGCCACGGGCCCCAGCCAGTTCACCGATGCCGATACCGCCAAGGGTGTGCTCGGCACGCATAGCACGGTCGCCTCCGGCCGGATGTCGCTCACGTTCTCTCTCGAGATGCTGCGTCGCTTTTTCGGTGCAGAGATCTTCAATCGCGGCGGCTCGGTCGACCTGCGCTTCCTGCGTCCGGTTCGCCCCGGCGATACGGTGACGTTCTCGGGCAAGATCACCGCGCTCGACAAGGAAGCGAACGGGGTCCGTGTACGCTGCGAAATCTCCGCTCAAAACCAGAAGGGTGACACCACCGCGGCCGGCACAGGTGCCTGCCTCGTCCCCAGCGGTTACCTGCCGGCCGAAGAATAGCCCGGCGACGGTTTGCATCGATCAGGGCGCCGGATGAATCCGGCGCCCTTTTTTCACGTTTCGAAATCGATGCCCACCCGACGCGTACGCAAGCGCACATGCGCGTGGATCCACACGTGAACATCGCTACAATCGAAACGCACGTCCCGAAGAAATGCCGGCGTCGGATCGACGCCCCGAGAGGGCGTGGAAAACAGTGAGGAGCGAAGGACCATGAAACTCGACAGATTTGCCGCGTTCGTGATGGTGACCGCAGCGACAGCCGTCACGTCATCGACCGTGCTGGCCCAGCAGGACTATCCGAACCGCCCCATCCGCTACATCGTTCCGTACTCGCCCGGCGGCAGCACGACCTGGACATCGCGTCTGGTCGGCGATCGGCTCGTCGAAGCCTGGGGGCAGCAGGTACTGATCGACAATCGCCCCGGTGCCAACACGGTGCTCGGGACATCGGTCGGTGCAAAGTCCAAGCCCGACGGATACACCCTCATCTACATCGGCAGCGCGCTGGCTTCGAACGTAACCCTCGTCAGGGATCTGCCTTACGACGCGCTCAAGGACATCGCCCCGATCGCCACCGTATCGAGCTATGAAAACCTGTTTGCCGTTCATCCGACACTCCCCGTGAAGAACGTGAAGGAGTTCGTTGCGCTCGCCAAGCGCCGGCCCGGCGAACTCAATTACGCCTCGTCGAGCCACGGCGGATCGACCAATCTCGCACCGCAACTCTTCAACCTCGTCGCGAACATCAAGACGACTCAGGTTCCCTACAAGGGCGCAGGCAACGCAATGTCCGACGTCATGGGGGGGCAGGTGCAGTTCATCATGGCCGTACCGGTGAACGTAGTCACGCACGTGCAGAACAAACGCCTGCGGGCATTGGCGATCACCGGTGACCAGCGGTTGACGGCCTTGCCGGATGTCCCTTCCATTGCGGAGTCGGGCTATCCGGAAGTCACGCTGAAAACGTGGCAAGGCCTGGGGGCGCCTGCCGGCACGCCGAAAGCAATCATCGACCGCATCGCCGGCGAGGTGCAAAAGCTCGTGGCATCACCCGAGACGGTGAAGAAGCTCGACGCTCAGGGCTTCGTACCGTACTACCACGGCCCGGAAGCAACGGGCGAAATACTCAAGCGCGACATCGACCGCTTCGCAAAGATCATCAAGGCAGCGGGTATCAAGTATCAGTAGTCCCGGCGCGCAGCAAACAGGCGCAATGCCGAATGCCCGGCATTGCGCCTTTCATGCTGCGTCGGGAGCGCCTGACCTTCGACGCTGCTCGTCTCCCCCGCAACGCGGGATCGTCACCCGAAGAATCAACCGCCGGTCTTGCAGGTCTTGAAGCCGAACGGCAGATAGGCCGGGCACCAGCCGATCAGCCCCGTGAGCAACGGGACGACGCCGATGTACCCCCACATGCCTACGGTCTCCGTGAAGGCCAGTGCGATCAAGGCCACACCGACGACGATACGCAAGACTCGATCGATCCCACCGACATTCGCGTTCATGCTGACTCTCCCAAAGTGAGGCGCGCCAATCCGTGCGCACAAGACCATCTTAAAAGACGCGCCCCACCCGCATCGGTGACTGCAGTCACACAGCTTAGGACATTCTTTTGAACCAACGCGGCATCTTGCCGAATGGGCGCATCGGCATGGGCCGGTAAAACGCGTCGATACCCACGCCCTCCTCCACGCAAGTTACCGTCAAACCACCTCACTCTCACTCCTGCATGCGCTCCGGGCTGAGCCAACCGGTGAGCACTGCATAGCGGACGATGTCTGCGCGCGAACGAAGCCGAAGCTTCTCCAGTGCCGACGCCTTGTAGGATTCCACCGTCTTGATGCTCAGACCGAGTTCACCTGCAATCTCCTTGTTGCTCAGACCCCACGCGATCGAACGCAGCACCTCCTCTTCGCGAAAGCTGAGCCTGCCATTGGCCACGCGATCGTTGGCGGCGCCCAGTCCGGCGAGGGCGAAGAGATCGACGGCGAGATCGGGCTCGACGTAGCTCTCTCCGCTCGCCACGACCCGAATCGCGTTGATCAGCGCTTCGGCAGCACTGCGCTTGAGCACGAAGCCGGCCGCACCGGCACGAAATGCGCGACGCGCACAGCCCGGATCGGCATTGCGTGAAAGAGCGATGACGCGCGTTGCCGTGATGCGGTTCGCGATCTGTTGTGCGGCTTCGATGCCGGCCATATCGGGCATCGACATATCGAGCACCGCGACATCCGGCGCGCATTCCCGCGCGAGTTCAACGGCCTGGCGCCCGGTTCCGGCCTGTGCGATCACTTCCATGTCGGGCTGATCGTTGATCAGCACCGACAAGCCGTCGCGAAGCATCGCGTGATCGTCCGCCAGCAGGATACGCAGCTTTGACATCGTTGGGCCTCAGTTGGTCACGGTGTGCGCTGAACTCGAGATGCCATGGGAGTCGAGCGTGCGATCAGTCGAAGGCGCCCGGCAGGCACCGGCATGTAGACCGATGCGCTGCATAGCCGGATGCGAGGAGATGTAGGCGCCGAAGCGTCCGACAACCTCGGTGCCGATACTCTGGCATGTCGAACGATGTGCGCAGGGAGGGGGCGCAACGACTTCGCCGACGAGTCGATTCTACGGCAAATGCCCACCGATTCCAGCCGCCGGGTATGCCGACGCTGTCGTTTTCAGCGCGTGTCGCGGCCCGGTCGAAGCAAGACATCAAGGCTC
>JBIKKL010000153.1:0-9114 GCA_044360365.1 Burkholderiales bacterium
GTATCGCCGGTCGATACGACTTTCCCCGATGAGCCGTCGAGGCATCGTGTGACGCGCTGCGGTATGACGTTTGTGCATTCGGCTTCCTGCCGCGCCTGCATGAAGGTCGCTTTCCATCTGCGCGCTGCAGCATCGATTTTCTCGGACTCCGCGTAATCCAGTACGGGATCCCCCGATTTACGGCGAGGCGATTTCCCGCGACCATGCGAATCAACTCACGCTGAAAATCGTTTAGCGCATGCGTTTTGCATCGACGTATGCATGGCCCGCTGCACAAGAGGGGTTCGATGGCGTGTGATCGGTAGCCATCCTGGAGGAGGATGCATCGCTCTGTGCTTATGCGCGTTGCCGGACGTGCTTGTCGACACCGCGCCTTGATCGTCGTCCATCGTCGCAGTCCCTGCCCTGAGGAGGTGCGTCATGCGTAGTGCGGTCTCAACGAGTCTCGGTTCGATGTATGCCGTCGCAGCAGCGGTGTCAGCGCTATCCGGCGCTGCGTGGTCCCAGAACTTTCCTTCAAAGCCCGTTCGGTACGTCGTACCGTTTCCCGCGGGAACCGGTAATGACATGGTGGCGCGTCTGGTCACCGAGCCGCTCATGCGGTTGTGGGGGCAGCAGATCATCGTGGATAACCGCGGTGGCGCTTCCGGGACGATCGCAGGTGCGTTCGTGGCGAAGTCCGCAGCGGACGGTTACACCCTGCTCCACTGCAACATCGCCCCCAATGCAATCTCGTACGCGATGATCGCGAAGATGCAGTATTCCCCGGACGACTTCGCGCCGATCTCGCGAATCGGCATGCCGCCCAACATCATCGTGGTTCATCCTTCCGTGCCGCTGAAGTCGATCACCCAGCTCGTCGAGTTCGCAAAATCGAATCCCGGCAGACTGAGTTATGCTTCGGGTACCGTCGGCACATCGCCGCATCTGACCATGGAGTGGCTCAAGCTGCGCATGAAGTTCGACATCGTGCACGTGCCCTACAAGAACTCCGGGCAAGGCACGAGCGACGTGATCGCGGGCCAGCTGCCGATCAACGTCACGAACTTTCCGATCCTCGTGGCTCCGATCAAGGCCGGACGGCTCCGCGCCCTTGCCGTCGCGAGTGCGGAGCGTCAGGCCTTGCTGCCGGATGTGCCGACCATGCGCGAGGCAGGCGTCCCCGATTTCGAAGTCAATTCCTGGTATGGAGTTTGTGCACCCGCCGGCACCCCGACAGGCGTGCTGGACAAGGTGAATGCCGATCTCCACACGGTACTGCGCTCGCGGGAGGTCGATCAGCGTCTGTCCGAGATGGGTATGCCGCCCGCACCGAACAGCCGGGCCGATTTCGAAAAGTTCATACGCAACGAGATCGATCGCTGGGCACAGGTCGTGAGGGACGCGAATATTCCGAAGATGTAATCGACGCCCGCTGGGCGCGGCGACATCCGGGTGGACTTTGCCTGCGGCAGGGGGCGAGCGCCGTCCGGGCGCCGTGTGCCGGGATGGGGTACTCGGCGGCCCATGAGTTCATGGATCGCTCGACAGCGAAACGCTCGACGAACGGGTAGGCTCCGGACACAATCTCGGTTGCCGCCCGAGACCCGTTTCTCGCTCGTCCGAATTGTCCGGTTCATGCGCTACTCTTCCCGATCCCTGTCGACTCTGACGTTCCCTTCGACATCGCACCAGGCGCTCGCCGCCTGGCCCTTGCTGCTGCGACGCTGTCACGACTGCGGTCGGCCGGTTGGGGCCAAGGATGCCTTCTGCCCGCTTTGTGGCGCACGGCAACCACGGGACGGGGTGTCGAGGCGCTGAAGCTGAAGCACCTCGAACGGGTCGGGGGTCGGGGTACTATTCGACCGGGGATCCTGGGCGCCTCTGCAGGTGTCCCGCAGAGGCAGCCCGGACCATGAATCCACAAGGGGAGCAACATGAAACTCATCGATTTCCGCGTTCGTCCGCCGCTCAGGGGCTTTCTCGACATGATCATGTATACCGATGCCCCGCGCCGCGACCGGTTTACACGGCAGTTGGGATTGGCGCCTGCGCCATCGGCCTCCGAGTATTCGATGCCGCTGCTCCTGGAAGAGATGGATGCCTGCGGCGTCGTGCATGGTGTGATTACCGCGCGCCACTCCGGGTTCTTCGGCTCGGTGTCGAACGATGACGTGCACGAAATCTGCGCCGCTCATCCGGGCAAATTCTCCGGACTCGCTGCCATCGACCCGACGAATCGCAAGCGGGCCATCGCCGAGATCGACCGCGCGTTGGCGGCAGGTTTTCCTGGAGTGACGATCGAGCCGGGTGCATATCCTGTGCCGATCTATGCCGACGATCGCACGCTCTATCCGATATACGCGCATCTCGAGGATCGCAACGTTCCCGTCGTGCTGCTCACGGGCGGCAATGCCGGGCCGGATCTGAGTTATTCGAATCCGGTGCAGGTCGATCGCGTCGCGGCCGACTTTCCCAACCTGCGCATCGTGGTGGCACATGGCAACTGGCCCTGGGTCAGCGAGATCATTCACGTCGCTTTCCGCCGGGCGAACGTGTACGTGTCGCCCGACATGTACCTGCACGGCATGCCGGGCATGGACGACTACCTGCGCGCAGCGAACGGCTTTCTTGCGGACCGTTTCATTTTCGCAAGTGCATATCCGCTGGTGCCTCTGCGTGCGTATGCGGAGTGGTTCGTGACGCTGCCGCTGAAGCCGGAAGTGATGCAGAAGTGCGCCTACGATAATGCAGCGTCACTGCTTGGATTCCGGCCGTGATCTGAAGCAGGCCGTACTACTTGATCACCATATTGCTGGAGGCAACGACCTTGCGCCACTTGGCGATTTCGGCGTGTACGAACTTCGTGAATGCCTCCGGCGACTGCAGCACGGGTTGTGCGCCTTCGTTCGCGAGTTTCGATTTCACGTCGTCGAGCGCAAGCAGACGGTTGACCTCGGTGTTCAGCTTTGCGATGACGTCCCCCGGTACTTTGGCCGGCGCGAACATTCCCCACCACTGACTTGCGTCGAAACCCGGTACGCCGGCTTCCGATACCGTCGGCAGATCGGGCACGAACGGCGAGCGCTCCCTGGTCGAGACGGCAATCGCACGCAGACGGTTGTTCTTCACCTGAGGCATGACCGAGGGCATGCTCATGAAGACGAACGGCACTTCGCCCGCCACCGTGGCGGCTACGGCCGGAGCGGCGCTCTTGTACGGCACGTGGACGATCCGAATGCCGGTGGACGCCGCGAATTCTTCCGCAGCAAAGTGAATGATGCTGCCTGTCCCCGCGGAGCCGTAGTTGAGCTGTCCCGGTTGACGTCTCGCCAATGCGATCAGCTCCTTCACATTCTTCACCGGCATGGAGGGATGGACGACCAGCAGGAAGGGGCCGATGCCGATCATGGCCACACCGGTGAGATCCCTGACCGGGTCGAACTGCAGCTTCGGCTGGCTCGCTGCGCTGCTCGTGTACGTCGCGGTCGGGAAGAACAGCGTATAGCCGTCGGGCGCCGACTTGGCAGCGAGATCTGCGCCGATCATCTGCCCTGCGCCGGCACGGTTGTCCACGACGAATGACTGCGACAACCGTTCGCGCAGCTTTTCCCCGAGAATGCGCGCCAGCACGTCGGGCGAGCCGCCCGCGGCGACAGGGACGATGATGCGCACCGAGCGGTTCGGATAGTCCTGCGCGGCGGCGGGCAGGGCAGCGGTGACCAGCAGCGTCGCTGCCGCCATCGTGGCGAGTCGTTGCATGGGTACCTCCTCCTGTGGTGGGCTGCTTCGATATGACGGCGGCAGCGTGCGCCGATGCCCGTCGGTCCGCGCTGCGGGGCAGCGCGGACGAATCCTCAGGCCGTGAACTCGTATTGCGTCCCGGCCGAGTTGTAGATGATGCGTCCGGGCAGGCGTCGCTGCAGGGCTTCAATCGTATCGATGCCCGTGCAATGCATCGGAACGATCAGATCGGGATCGAATGCCGCGAGCCCGTCGACGGTCTGCGCGATGCGTTCGGTCGGTGCTGCGCTCAGATGGAATCCTCCGACGATCGCGTGGATCTTCTCGATGCCGGTGACTTCGCGCGCATGCAATACCGTATTCACGATCCCGGCATGGCCGCAGGCCGTCAGTACGACCAGCCCCTTGCCCTTCAGGTGATACACGAGCGCTTGCTCGCCATCCAGGTTGTCGACGGCATCGTTGCCCTCGCGCTCCACGCGCCAAACGGGCGACCCGGTTTCGTACGACGTGCGCCGCGCGATCTCACCGCTGATGAGCGCCTGACCGCCGAGGAGTTCGGGCGTCTTCACCTTCACGATCTCGACACGCTTGCCGGCGATGTAGGCTTCATCGAGTTGGCCCATGTCGACGACCTTCCCGCCCTGCGGCGCCTTGCGGGTGCGGTGCAGGAATGCGTCGTCGCCGGCGTAGAGTCGTGCGGCCTCGGAGAGTTCCTCGCGCTTCCTGTCGAGGAAGGCCGTGAGGCCGCCGAAGTGATCCCAGTGGCCATGCGAGAGCACCAGGGTCTCGATGGACTTCAGATCGATGCGCCAGTCCTGCAGCAGGAGATCGAGGTTGTGCAGATAAACCAGGGGTGTCGCACCGAAGTCGAACAACAGCGGAAACACCTTGCCGCCCTGCATCGATTCGACGACTTCCGCGAGGCCGTGTTCGGCGCACATGCAGCGCTCCCAGGACTTTTCGCCGCGCGGACGGCGCTTGGCCGGGCCCTGATCCTTGAGGAGGTTGTCGACGAAGTTGTCCACCACGCTCGTGAGGCGCAAGCGGTCGATCTCGGGCAACAGCATGAACATCTCCTTGAGTCCTGATTGCCTACGATAGTCGCGTCCTGCAGCATGGTGCGCGCAGGTTCTGCAACTTGCCTCGTTCGCCCGCACGGCCTGAACCGGCGGGGTGCAACGGATCTGCGGACGAGCAGGCAGTTTACTGCGTCTTGCCGGCCTGGCTGCCGAAGATCTTCTTCCGGGCTTCGATCTCGGCGCGAAGCATCGCGTGCAGGGACTCCGGCGTGCCGGGCTTGGGTTCCACGCCGATTGCCTCGACGCGCTCGCGGACATCCGGCAGCGAGAGTATCCGTGCCACGCTCTCGTTGAGCTTTGCGACGACGCTGTTCGGGGTTCTGCCGGGAGCGAAGATCGCAAACCATCCGAGGTACTCGTACCCGGTGGCGCCGGACTCGTGCAAGGTGGGTACGTCGGGCAAGCTGCTGACGCGATCTTTCGTCGTCACCCCGATCGCATGGGCGCGCCCCGATTTGACGAGCGGCACCGACGGCGCGAGCGGTACGACCCCGAAGGTAATGCGCCCGGAGATGGTGTCGGCCATGACTTCCGTGCCGCCCTTGTACGGCACGTGCACGGTTCTGATGCCCACCATCGCATTGAGCAGTTCGCTGGCGAAGTGGGTGCCGCTGCCGACGCCGGAATGACCGTAGGTGAGTTTGCCCGGCTCCTGTTTCGCTCGGGCGATCAAGTCCCTGATGGTCTTGATGCCGCTGTTCGGCGAGGTGACGAACAGTGTCGATGTGATCGCGAGCAGGCTGACCGGGGCGAAGTCCTTCAGGGTGTCGTAGGGCAAGTCCGGATAGAGCGCTGCACTCGCTGCGATGCCGGAAGATGTCACCATGAGCGTATGGCCATCCGGTGCGGCCCGGGTCACGATCTCGCCGGCCACACGGCCGGCAGCCCCCGGACGATTGTCCACCACGACCTGCTGGCTCCAGCGCTCCGTCATCTTCGGGCCGAGCTGTCGCGCGAGGAAATCGCTGCCGCTGCCGGGCGAGAACGGTACGACGATGCGGATCGGCCGCGAAGGATAACTGCTCGCGGCCTCCTGGGCGCTTACCGAGAACGGAACTGCCAAACAGAACGTACCGAGCAGCATGGCTGCCGATGATGCACGCATGATCCCTCCTCGATCGATGCTTGCCTGCGCTGCACGTTAGCATTCGCTCGGGGAACATTCAACAGCGTCGTGGCCTCGACGGTGGGGACAGTGCGGCAATCGGACTCGTACGTAGCACGCTAAGTCAGACGCAAGGCTGTCCGGCTGGACGGCTACGATAGCGCAGCGATGACCGCGGGCGGCGCCTGCACCAGTTCGATCAGCACGCCTTCACCGCCGAGCGGAAACTCGTCGTTGCCGCGGGGATGTATGAAGCAGATGTCGTAGCCCGAGGCGCCTTTGCGAATCCCGCCCGGGGCAAAGCGCACGCCGTGGGCTGTCATCCATTCGACCGCCTTGGGCAGGTCGTCGACCCACAGCCCGATGTGATTGAGCGGCGTGGCGTGGACGGCAGGCTTCTTGTTCGGATCGAGAGGCTGCATGAGGTCCACCTCGACGGCGGTGGGGCCGCTGCCCAGTGCGCAGACGTCTTCGTCGACGTTCTCGCGTTCGCTCACGAACGTGCTCCTGACGGTGAGCCCGAGCATGTCGATCCAGAGCGAGCGCAGCTTGTGTTTGTCCGGTCCGCCGATGGCGATCTGCTGTACGCCGAGGATGCGGAAGGGTTTCGTCGGCGTCATCACGCAAATCTCAGAATCGGTTGATCGACGGCGAGACTCTCTCCCTTCTTCGCCAGCACTTCCTGCACGGTAACGTCCTGCGTCGCGGCGAGTATGTTCTCCATCTTCATCGCTTCGATCACCGCCAGACGTTCGCCCGCCAGCACCTTCTGACCAGGCTGCACCGCGATGTCGACGAGCAACCCCGGCATCGGTGCGAGCAGGAACGCGCTCATGTCGGGCGGTGCCTTGTGCGGCATCAGCGCGAAGAGTTCCGCGGCACGGGGCAGGAGCACGAGCGTATCGATCTGCGCGCCATTGTGCGTTACGCGAATACCGAGCGGATTCTTCGACCCGCTGCGCTCGACCTGCGCCGTGAAGGACTTGCCGTTGCAGGTGCCGATCATGAGGATGTCGCCGAGCTTCGAACGCGTCTGGATGGCGAAATGGCGACCGTCGACCGTTACATCGGCCTTGCCGGAGACCGGGTCGAACCCCTGCACGACGACCGGGTGATGTGCGTGCTCGCCCTCCGCGGCGAGTATCACGACGACGAGCCGCGTCACGGCCTTGACCTCGTGGCCGGGCATCTGGCCGCTGATGCCTGCGGAACGCTCGCGTGCCTTGCGCCGTACGAATGCAGCCAGTGCGACCAGAAAGAGCGGATCGTCGTGACGCACGTCCGAATTGCCGAACCCGCGACCATAATGTTCGGCGATGAAGCCTGTGTTGAACTCGCCGCTGCCGAACTTCGGATGAGCGAGCAGAGCGGCCTGAAACGGAATGTTGCTGTTGATGCCGCGAATGACGAACGCGTTCAGTGCATCGCGCATGCGGGCGATGGCTTCGGCCCGATCCCGGCCGTGCACGATGAGCTTGGCAATCATCGAATCGTAGTGCATGGGGATCTCGCCACCTTCGTAGACGCCCGTATCCACCCGCACGCCGCCTTCGGGCGGCATGGGAAGTGCCGCTTCCATGGTGGACGCAGGAGGCAGGTAGTGCACCAGCCGTCCGGTCGAAGGCAGGAAATTCCGATAGGGATCCTCGGCGTTGATGCGGCATTCGATCGCCCAGCCATTGCGGGGCACCTGCGCCTGCGCGAGCGGCAGCTTCTCGCCGGCCGCGACGCGAATCATCAGTTCGACCAGATCCAACCCGGTGATGCACTCGGTCACGGGGTGCTCGACCTGCAGCCGCGTGTTCATCTCGAGGAAGTAGAAGCGCTGATCGTTGCCGACGACGAACTCCACCGTGCCGGCGCTTTGATACTTCACCGCGCGGGCGAGCTTCACGGCCTGTTCGCCCATCGCATGGCGTGTCGCTTCGCTGATGAACGGGGAGGGCGCCTCTTCGATGACCTTCTGATGGCGGCGCTGGATGCTGCATTCGCGTTCGTTGAGATGGATGACGTTGCCGTGCGCGTCCCCCAGGACCTGGATCTCGATGTGCCGCGGGCTTTCCACGAACTTCTCGATGAACACCCGATCGTCGCCGAAGCTCGACCGCGCCTCGTTGCGGCAGCTGTCGAAGCCTTCGAGCGTTTGGGCGTCGTCGAAGGCCACGCGCAGGCCTTTGCCGCCGCCGCCGGCGCTCGCCTTGATCATCACCGGATAGCCGATGTCGCGGGCGATCTTCACGGCGTGCTCGGCGGATGCGATGGCTTCGTTCCAGCCCGGAATCGTGTTCACACCCGCTTCGCGCGCGAGCTTCTTCGAGGCGATCTTGTCACCCATCGCGGCGATCGAATAGTGCTTGGGGCCGATGAAGACGATCCCCGCCTCCTCGACGGCCTTGGCGAACGCTTCGTTCTCGCTCAGGAATCCGTAGCCGGGATGCACGGCCTGCGCGCCTGTGTCCTTGCATGCGGCGATGATGCGCTCCGCCACGAGGTAACTCTGCCGCGATGGCGCCGGGCCGATGAGCACGGCCTCGTCGGCAAGTTCGACATGACGGGCATCCTTGTCGGCTTCGGAGTAGACGGCCACCGTGGCGATGCCCATCTTGCGGGCGGTCTTGATGACGCGGCAGGCGATCTCGCCGCGGTTGGCTATGAGGATCTTCTTGAACATGAGGTGGGTGTCCCGGCTCAGAGCGGAATGTTGCCGTGCTTGCGCCACGGGTTCTCGAGCTTCTTGTCCTTGAGCATCGCGAGCGAACGACAGATGCGCTTGCGCGTTTCGTGCGGCTGGATCACATCGTCGATGAAGCCGCGCGCGCCCGCCACGAACGGGTTCGCGAAGCGCGCCTTGTATTCGGCTTCGCGGGCGGCGAGCTTCGCCGGATCGCTCTTGTCCTCGCGGAAGATGATCTCTACCGCGCCCTTGGCTCCCATGACTGCGATTTCCGCATTCGGCCAGGCGAAGTTGACGTCGCCGCGCAGGTGCTTGGACGACATGACGTCGTAGGCGCCGCCGTAGGCCTTGCGCGTGATCACGGTGACCTTGGGCACGGTGCACTCTGCATAGGCATAGAGTAGCTTCGCGCCATGCTTGATGATGCCGCCGTACTCCTGCGAGGTGCCGGGCATGAAGCCGGGCACGTCCACGAAGGTCACCACCGGGATGCCGAAGGCGTCGCAAAAGCGCACGAAGCGAGCGGCCTT
>JBIKKL010000155.1:0-9094 GCA_044360365.1 Burkholderiales bacterium
CGTGTCGATGATGCGACCGTGAAAGTCTGCTCGTCGTCGGGCAGATCATTGCCCAGGTTCGACGATTACAGTTCGAAAGTAGCATGCCTGCCGCCCGAACTCCTAGGGGCCGAGCATCCCCGAGTCCTCACCGAAGTCTCACCGCGGCGTGATATGTGTGGGACTCGATGCCGCGCGGTATCGATGCGGCTCGATCGAGCCAGGCACGGGTTGCACGCAGCCCGCGAGGGACGAAATGAAGCCCTGGCGTGTCCTGCCCTGCGCTTATTGCGCCTTCAGGTCCGCAGCCCTCACAACGTTCGACCACTTCTGCGTTTCGCTGCGAATCAGGCAACGGTGGGCGCCTGATTGAACCCGGCTTCGTTGATCGCAGCTGAACACAGGGTGCCGGTCTTGATATGCGGTAACGAGGCGGGCAGCGATGTGATCATGAGTCGTGAGGCCGCGCCGGACAGAGGGTCGGAACGATACGTTCATGCGTCATTTCCTCGCCCGCCGCTACCGAAGCCGCCCGGCGATCGCTCGTGCAATCAGCCGCCGTGCTTGCCCAGCACCCATCCGTGCTGCGCAATGTGCTTCTGCGCGACTTCGATCGGTTCGTCTTCGAGCGGGGTCGCCATCGTGTCGTTGTACCGGTTCATGAAACCGAAGAACGAGATCAAGGCGACGATTTCCACGATCTGTCCTTCGGTCCAGTGCTGCTTCATCCGCTCGAACATCTCGTCGGTAACCGCATTCGGCTGCGCCGCTGCAGCGACCGCGAAATCGAGCGCAGCGCGTTCCGCTTCTACAAACAGCGGGCTCGTGGCGTACTCCCAAACGGCGGCGAGCTTTTCGTCAGGAATGCCTTGCTGGAGCGACCCTCCAGCGTTGTGCGCCATTCAATAATGGCAGCCGTGTACTCGCGAAACGACGTAGGCGAGCAGGCGCTTCATTCCCAGAGACACATCGCCGTTCGGGTCCATCACTGCGGCGCTCAAGCCTCGGAGCGCCCGCAGGATGGCGGGCTTGCGCTGCAGGATGAGCTGGCTGTTCGGGATGTAGTGGCCGGTTGCCTTGATCTTGTCGAAAAGATCGGCGACTTCCGGGACAGCCCCGGGGGGCAGGGGGGCCAGGCGCGGCATACGCGTCTCCTTGCGCTGTCGGTTGAAAGGACTGGAGGCGGGGGATGGAATCGAACCACCGTGCGTGGCTTTGCAGGCCACGGCATAACACTCTGCCACCCCGCCGATAATCGGTACGACAAGTCAGTGGGCCGCTCTCCCCTTGAGCGCCACGTCAACGGCTCTTGGGACCAGGCTCTGCCCGGCGAGCGCCTTCACCGCGGCATCGGTGCTTGCCGAGGCCTGCGAGCGAATCTGCAGGAAGGCCTGGCCTGCGGCCGTCTCGAACCAGAACCAGTCCTGGATCGATGCGCTCGTATGGCGGCCCGGCTGAACGGATTTCGCCTCGTAGTAGAACGCCTTCAGCTCGTCGAAGCAGAACTTCAGGGCTTCGGCGGCGGACACGTCGGCCCGATAGCCCGATGCGGGCGCCGTCAGCCAGGAGGCTAGGTAGGCCGCGAGCTGCGCGGGCGCAAGCCCGGTGACGCCGAGGGTAGTGCGTCCGCGATGCGTGACTGCGACCTCGTGCCAGGCTTCGAGCTGCGCGACTTCGTCGACGAAGCGCTGCGCCAGGCTGCCCTCCGACGCGAGTCGCGGGAAACTGACCGGACAGACGAGATCCTCGGGCGCTTCGACGAGACCGGCATGCGGTGCGTCTTCAGGGAAGTCTTCGAGCACCGGACCTGCCGGTCGCTCCAGCAGCTGCAGCGCTGCGAGTACCACCTTACGCTGGAATGCGGAATCGTCCGGAACGCCGAAAGGGCGCCCCAGCATGAAAGGCACCCACAGTGCGCGTGGCGGCGACAACGCGACCGTATGCTCCCGCACCAGGCTGATCTGCGTGGTAGGTATGCCTTCGGCTTCCAGGTAGTGACCGAGTGCGCCCACGGCGCACGTGCAGTTCGGTCAAACAGGACAGAGCAGTACACCGTCGACGTTGTCCTGCTTCAGGAGCGCCGCCAGTTCGCGAGCCTTCGCCTCGTAGCGAGTGATCGGCGAGATTGCGCCCATGAACGAATAGTGGAAGGCCGCAACGGAGCCGACGATCCCGTCGCGCGCGAGTTCGACCAGGCGCTCCAGCGGGAAGGCCACGTTCCAGTCCTGCTGAAAACCGCTGCGATCGAAGTTGACGGACATGTGGCTCATGACGACGTCGCCGGCCGAGGCATCGCCCGGGATGACCTTGTAGTCTGTGCCGCCGCCTGCTGGGCCGTAGGGTCGATCGCTGCGCACGTGCAAGCCGGCTGTGGTGACGAGCGCAATGCGCCGCTTTGCGAGCGCCGGACCGGTTGCCCAAGGACTGCCGCCCAACTGCGGGAGGGTCGGAATCTTCTTCAGCATGTTTTCCTGATCCAGTGCGGACAGGTCGGTAAGCCGTACCATGAACACCTCCTCGCAGCGACGTGCTTCGATTATGAATCGATTGGTACAAAACAGGCAAAGAAATTACGGATGATCGAGGCAGCGCAGCATCACCCGGGCAATGTCCTCCAGCACCACGCGATCCGGATGCGTCTTGCCGACGAGCCGCAGACCCTGAATTCCGGCCATGATGAAGCGCGCGAGGGCGGCGACATCGGCGGAGGGCGGTAGCTCACCTGTGGTGCGCGCACGTTCCAGAGCATCGCGAAATGTTGCTTCGATACGCTCCAGGCTGTGACGCACACGGATTGCGCCACCGCGATCCCCTCGAACGAGTTCAGCCGCGCAATTGCCGATGAAGCAGCCGCGTTGACCCGGACCGGCCACGATGCCTTCAATGATGCGACCGACGAACTGCGTGATTCCTGCCTTGACCGACGCTGACGAAGCGATGGTCGAGCGTATGCGCGCAACAGCGGCAGCTTCATAGCGATCGAGCGCTCTTACATAGAGGGAATGCTTGTCACCAAACGCGGCGTAAAAACTCGAGCGCGCGACATCCATCGTCCGGCACAAATCGTCGAGCGAGGTGGCCTCGTAACCCTTGGCCCAGAAGACGTTCATCGCGCGTTCAAGCGCATCGTCGATGTCGAATTCCCGGGGACGTGCCATGGTCAGGCGGTGCCGAAACTGTCGATATTCGATTATGAACTAACCGAACGCGCCGGCGACAAACCACGGTTTTCCGTACAAGCGGGAAATCCTGCGCCCGCAGACATCCTTGCACTGGCCCAGGATCGCGATGCGTGCAATCGCGTGCACTGCGCTCGGCGAGGCGATCGGGCTCGTGCGAAGTCGGTGAGGCCGGCCGTCATGCAGGCTGAGTTCCTGCACTGGGTTTTCAAGCCGTCGACGCCGACTTTGCCGCATCGTTGCCTGGGGCCTCGGTATGCGGCGATTACGGACGGCGAGCGAATCAACCGTGCTACCTTTGGCGCGCCTTGCGTGCGGCGTACTTCAAATCGCGCGCTTCCTTCTGTTTGATCTTGAGTTCTTCCGCTGCCGCCGCCGCAGCGATGCGCTCGGATTCCTTGCGGGCTTTTTCGTCGGCAGACAGCTGCGCCTTGAGCGCATCCGCCGCCGCGCGGTCTGCTGCGCGCTTCTTGGCGGCCGCCTGATTCTCGGCTTTCCGTTGGGCCTTGCGGATCTCGCGCGCCTTGGCCAGTTCCACTGCTTTGAGCTGCTTTTCGACCGACTGCTTGCCGTCGGCCGGCACGGAAGCGCGTGCGAGCTTCTCCAGTTGCGTTTGCTTGGCTTTGGACGCGGTTTCTAGCCGAGCCGCGAATCCTGGTTCCTTGAGAGGCATGAGTTTCGATCCTTCACTGCAGATAGCGGGCGTATGTGCGCCGCGAACGGGGCTGCGCAGATCTACCCGGCGCGGGAAGATCGATGTTCGCGGTCGACATTTGTGTGTCGAGGTTAGCACGCCTGCCGCTGAAACTCTCGACTCAAGGTCGCACTCATGTCGCCGCAGTCGTGAATTTCTTGCGGCGACCGGGCGTCATGGTCACGGCACCCGACTAGTGTGGGCGAGGCTCGCCTCGATCGGGGCCGACGCCGATCAACGGCGTGCCGAGTCTGGGGATGTACCGGGCGCTGTGGCGACATCGGTCCGGGTCGACATCGCGGAACTCCACTTTCGGTGCGCCGAGCCGATATCCGAGGCCTGTCCAGGGATCGGGAAGGGACGGCGTGGGAAATTCCAACCTCATGGTCTATCTCGCCGTGTTCGGAGGAATCGCGCTGTTCGCGCTCGTGCTGACGGTGGTGGCGCTGCGTATTCGGCGCTCGGGCGACGCCGAGAGCCGGGCCTTGCGTGCCGCCGAGGTGATCGACCAGTGTCAGGGTCTGCTCGTCGGACCGGAGTTCCTCTGGGCGGTGTGGCAGGACACCGACCGGGCCGCGGCGATGACGATCCTGATCCGCGATGAGCGGGACGCGGTGGTCAGCACCGTCACTGTCGCGACCGTGCCGCTCGAGGGAGTGCTCCGGCGCTTCGAACTCGATGGCAGACAATACGAGATCTACAAGCCCGGCCTGATGTCGAAGCGGATCTGCCTGCGCGAGAGCGGTCGGGTCGCGGTACTGCTCAGTGCGGACCACGACATGCTCCAGACCCGTTACTTTCGGGGCGACGGCGAGAAGGCGATGATCGTGATCCCCGTGGCGTCGGTGTTGAGCCGTTTCCTGCCCTGCCGGGTCGGCCAGCAGGAAGTCGGGAAACTCATCATCGGGCTGAAGCAGAACTCGATTGCCCGAGTCCTTACGCTACCCAAGGGGCAATGGTCGCGTCTGGAGCAGGTGTTCTTGCTGGCGAACGTCTGAGGCTCGGGGCGGTTGTCCATCGAGGTTTCGGTTCGCGATCGGGCGGCGGGGAGGCCACGCCGCCCGACGGGGGCGATGCGATCGAGCGCATGCGCTCGATCGCATCGCCCCAAAGGGACGTGGTCGCTCGCCTGCTGCCGAGCGTACGCATCACGACCCTTGGAAGCTTCGAAATCGAACGCGAAGGCATGCGTATCGAATGGCCCCGCAAGGCCCCGGCCGACCTTGCTGATGGAAGCGCTCTGGCCGGGCGAGGCCGGGCCGCAAGTGCGAAGACGGCTGGATACGGCGCTCTACCGCCTGCGCCAGCTGTTGGGCGAGGGCGCGGTTGTGAGCACGAACGGGTCGGTTGCACTTTCGTCGATGGTCGAAATCGACGCGCATCGATTCGCGCGCGGCAACGATGCGGCGTTGTACGCCGGGATCTTTCTGCCTGATGACCTGCACGTCGCGTGGACGGTGCCGATGCGCGAGTCGCTGCGGGAGCATCTGCAGCTGATTCGTGACTCGTGACTCGTGACGTAGGGCGTTCGATGGTTGGCCACCGCGAATCGTTCGCCGCGCGAGGGTGTTTTCGTTCGTTTAGGCGCTGGCGATACACTCCGGCCCCGCCAGCGCGTATCCTGGGTCGATCAAGCGGCGATCCAGTGCGCTTGCCCACGAAAGGCGGGCGAAATTCCTATCCCCATCGATATCCCGCCGCCTGCGACGGGCGACGCGGCGGTGCCGTATTCCTGTGCAGGCGCGCCGCCGCCTGGCTATCTGGTCAAGGTCGAGCAGGTGACGATTGCCGGGGGCGACGATCTCGAAATCCGTTCTCTCCTGGATCGACTGCAGTTCGACGATGTCGATGGCAAAGCTGCGCAGATCGGCATCTGCGCGGCGGCCTGGCCGCTCTTTGGTCAGATCTGGCCGTCCGCCCTTGCGCTGGCGGATCGGATGCAGCGCTGGAACGTCGGTGCCTGCCGGGTGCTCGAGATCGGTTGCGGGCTGGGGCTCGCGAGCCTCGTCATTCATCGCCGCCACGGTGACGTCACCGCGAGCGACCGTCATCCGCTGGTGGAGGCGTTTCTGCTCGACAATCTGCGGCGCAACGAGCTGCCGCCGATGAAGTACGCAGTCGGCAACTGGGCCGAAGTGAATCCTCGGTTGGGCGAGTTCGACCTGATCGTCGGCAGCGATGTCCTGTACGAACGCGACCACTCGCACCAGTTGGCGGATTTCATCGATAGGCACGCTGCACAGCACGCCGATGTGCTCATCGTCGATCCGAATCGAGGCAATCGCAGCGGCTTCGCCCGTTGTCTGCAGCGATCGGGATTCGAACTGACCGAGAATGGAAGCTGTCCGCCGCGCATCGATCAGCGTATCGGTTGGGGGCGCATGCTTCGATTCGAACGCTGAGGTCGGTGCAAACACGGATGCTGCATGATCGTCACAATGGCCGACAGAATTGCTTGCAGCGATATCGGCCTGCCGACCCATAAGCACGCGTCTTGCACGACGTCGACGTGCTGACGACTGGAGGCTCGTTGCGTCCTGGTCGGGTTTGGCGCATCGAGCCTCCTTGCCCGGCTTGGAATCTGCGCTGCACACTATCGGTTTGAACGCGACGGCTTTTGTTCATTCACCGGAGGAGCCCCATGAAAGTCTACGAAGCCATGGCGAACGCATTCGTTCGCGAAGGCACCACGAAGCTGTTCGGTCTGCTCGGCGATGGGCAGATGACCTGGTGGGCGGCGATTGCCAAGCACCCGGAACTCGAGATCATCGATACCCGCGACGAAGGTACCGCGGTCACCATGGCGGAAGGCTACGCGATGGCAACCGGCAAGGTGGGCGTATGCAGCGCAACGCACGGGCCGGGGCTTGCGCGCATGACCACGGCGCTCATCGTGGCGACGCGGTCCCGTACGCCGATCGTCGTGTATACCAGCAGGACGGCACTCAACAACGAAGAGGCCGTGCAGTATCTGAATCAGGATCAACTCGTGACGGCCACCGGTGCCGGCTACATCGAAGTGTTGAATCCGGCGTACGCGGAGAATTCGGTGCGAGACGCCTTCTATCGGGCCCGCCGCGAGATGCGGCCCATCGTGTTGTGCTGTCCCATCGATCTGCAGCAGAAGGAATGCGGCACCGACGGCAGCGACTACGTACCCTCGAGCGTCATGTACCCCGGGCAGCAGAAGATACGGCCCGACCTCGACCGTTTGCGCGAGGCTGCGACCCTCGTGAAGCAGAGCAGGAAGCCGGTGATCGTGCTCGGGCGCGGGGCGACGACGGACGATGCCAAAGCAGCAGCCCACCGGCTCGCGACGCGCATCGGTGCACTCGTCGCGACGACGCTGGTGGGCAAGGGCACGATGGCGGACTACGAATACCATGTCGGCATTTCCGGGCTCTTTGCGGCGCGCGAGGTGATGCAGTTGTTCGCCGAGGCGGATTGCGTCATCGCCGTCGGTGCGCGGCTCAGTACCCACACCCTGGCCGGCGGCTACATGTACGAGAAGGCGAAGTTCGTGCACATCGACATCCAGCCGCACGTGATGATGGGCAACGATCGCAGCGCGGATTGCTATGTGCAGGGTGACGCGACGGCCACGCTGCAGGAGCTTGCAGACGCGCTGGAACGCGAAGACGTTTCCGCGCAGGGCTTTCACACGCCCGACGTACGACGAACCCTTGCAGCCGCAGGGCGTGACCCGGCCGAGTTCGAGATCGAGCCCGGAACCGTCGATCCGCGCGAAGCCGTCACGCTGCTCGACGAGAAGTTGCCGCCGCAGATCGATCTCGTGTCCTCCGGTAATGCACATGCGTGCTCCTTCCGGGCCATGTTGATGAAGCGGCGCAGGGGGCTGCAGATCTTCGTGACCGCCTTCGGCTGCATCGGGCAGGCGCTGGCTACCGGCATCGGTGCCGCGGTGGGCACGGGCCGGCCGATGGCCTGTGTCGATGGCGACGGCAGCGCGCTCCAGAACATCCAGGAACTCGATACCGTGGCGCGTCTGGGGCTCAAGTTTCTCTACGTGGTCGTGAACGACGAGGCCTACGGCGCCGAGTTTCACAAGCTGCGTGCGCACCATCGCGATCCGAATCTCTCGGTCGTACCAGGGCCTGATTTCGCCGGGTTGGGACGCGACTTCGGATGCGAGGGGCGCAGCGCACGGACCATGGAGGAGTTCGGTGCGGCGATCGACGCTTTCCTTGCCGGCAATCGGCCGATGGTCGTCGACCTGCGCATCTCGCGCAACGTCATCAGCATTCCGTATCGGCGGATGCACTTCGGCATGGATGTGTAGATGCCTGCCCGATCCATGCGGCGGCATGTTTCTTGCCTCGCTCGTATCGTTCCGTCGACGAGTGAGGTGGTCAGGCAATGAAGCGATTGTTGATGGCATGGGCGTCGCTCGTCCTGCTGGGGGCGTGCGTCGCCACGACACCGCGTATCGATGAGCCGCGTCTCAGGGAAGTGCGGGCCGGTGCGACGTCCTATCCCGAAATCGTCAAGCATTTCGGAACGCCGAGTCTGCTGTCGAAGAACCCCGACGGCACCAGCTTCGCGACGTATATCTATGCCGAGCCCGGCGCCAAGGGGAACGCCATCGTTCCTTTGGTTGCCGGTGTTCATCGTGATTCGGTCACTTTTCACTTCGACACCCGCGGCCTGCTCGCCGACGTCAAGATGACCTCCCGATCCGGTGCGGAGGCCCGGCTCCTGCAGGAGACCGTCGATGCTTCGCCGACCGGCGCAGTCGCCCCGGGTGGTGCATCGAGCGCTGCGTCGACTGTACCGGCCGCATCCACGAAGCCGCGGGCCTGGATCTGGCGTCTGCCCGACTGGTTACCCGCCGCGCCGAGAGAGAATCGCTGATTCCCATGGCCTGGCGCCGGCCGTTGTCGACCGGGACGGTGCTTCGAAGGGATCCTTGCCATAGCGATTTCGATCGCTGGCATCGAAGGGTCGATCAAGGCGGTGCGATCGCCGGAAGTCGTGACCTACCTGCGACGCCACCGAGACGATCCGCCGCAGCGGCCCCTTGCGCTACCAGCCGATCGTCTTCGGCAGCCAGAGCGCGAACTGTGGCCAAGTGAACACCATCACCAGTGCAACGGCCTGCAGGCCGATGAACGGGATGACACCCATTTAGATGTGCCGGGTCGAGATCTGCGGTGGCGCCACCCCCTTCAGGAAGAAGAGCGCCCAACCGAACGGCGGCGTGAGGAAGCTCGATTAAAGATTC
>JBIKKL010000292.1:0-6208 GCA_044360365.1 Burkholderiales bacterium
TCTTGGCCACCGAGATGCCCAAGGCGACCGCCACACCATTCTTGGCGCCGACACCGACCGACACCGCCAGTGTCTTGACGTCTGCTCGAATCCTGCCATCATTAACCGTGCGCACGGTGACATCACACGCGCTGCCCGCTTGCCCTGAGGTTGTCAGAGCCACTCGGCTGACATAGGCATCGGCCAGGCCATTGACCAGGTTGAAGGCAATGGTTCCACCGCCCCCGACGGAGACGCCATTGCCTTTGGGGCTCAGCGCCACCGACACCGAGGTCGCCGAGGCCTTGCTGTCGATCGCCGCGCTGCGATCGGTGCTCACCCGCACATTGCCGCCCACCATTACGGTCGAGCTACCGTTCGCCAGACCACTGAGGAAGGCAATGACGTCGTTGTCGTTGTCATTTCGCGCCATCGAAAAGCCGATGGACACGCCCACTGCGTTGCCCTTGCCGGAGAATGAAATCGACGTCGACGATGACTTGACGGTAGAGCCGATGCTCGTCCGTCCGTCGGCAACAACGCTCAGATCTCCGCCCGTGCGCACCGAGGGCGAGTTGGTGATGTAAGCCTTCGTCTCCGCGGCCACACGGTTCAGTGCGATCACCGGCGCCGCCGAAATGCTGATCGCGTTCTCGCCGGTCACCTTGCCCGATGGATCCGTCTCCGCGCCGAACTCGGCATTCAGGGCAAGCGCAGACCCCTCGATTGTCGCCAACACGGTACCGATCGACTCGGCACGCGCGTCCAGATTACCTTTGACGTCGATGGTCGTCCCATCGATCGATGCTTCGGTGCGAAAGGTCGAGCGAGTCGCGAATTCCTTCTCGATCGTCGCATCCTTGGAGAGCTGGGCGATGTTGTTGGGGCGCCAACCGATCGTGTTCAACGCCAAAGTCACGCCGACAGACGTGGTAGCGGACACCTTGCTGTTGACCGTGGCATCAATAACGGCCCGGTTCACGCTACGCACCTGGACATCCGCCCCTGGCACGGTGGTTGTCAGGCTGCCCCCCTTGACCCAAGCGCGAGCTGCACCGACCAGGGTATTCGTAGCGACGACCACGTTCAGGCCGAAGTCGCCGGCCGACACTTCACTCTCGTCCTCGGCGCTAATGCGCGTCGAGTCCAAGGCGCGCACATAGACGTCGCCCGCCGCCGTCAGTTGCACGGCATCGAGGTGCGCATCGACGTTGCTGGTCAGTTCGTTGCGCACGAAGAGCCCGCCGAACCCGACGGGCGTACTTTGGCCGCCACCGAGCTTCTCGGTCAGCTTACCGAGCCCCACGTCGATCAGCTCCCCTGCGATCTCGGCCCCCAACTTGACCAGGCCCTCAGTATCCCAAGCGCTCCAACTGGCTGAGTTAATGTAGCTTTGCTCTCCGAGATCGAGCGCTGTGCTGGAAAATATATCGGATGTCACATAGATGTACTTCTTGCCCGGTGTGGCGTCGATACGCTTCCACTTCGTCGTGTCCTTGAAGTCCTGAACGCTGAAATCCACGTCGGACAGGGGCGCTTCGCCGATGTAATCGTAGACATCCCCCAGCGCTCCTCCGCCCACGCTTGAATCCAACAGAACTCGGTCGCCCTTGGCCACATCGACGCCGAAGTCACCCGTCGTAAAGTCTGCCGGATCGATTTGAACGACGTTTCCGGGCCGAACTCTCTGAAGACCCGAGCGATCCGTGAAATTGACTTCGAACCCAGGCAGAAATGAGGTGGCCGCGCCCACGACGCTGCTACCCAAGCTCGCCGCCGAGGACGGCGCGAGGGATGCCTCGGCATCAATGCTCGCGCGGTCTTCGCTGTCGACTCGCACGCCGCCCGATTTGGCGGTGAGCGTGACGCCCGCGCCTTCAGCATAAGCTTTGGATTCGCTGTCGATGACGTTGGAGGCCACGACCACCCCCAAGCTCGCCTTGAACGACATCGCGGCCTTGAATACTCCCGGCAGCTTTTTCGACACAAAGCCCTGGGTCAAACTATCGCCGGTCGTGGGTTTATTGCTTACCGACGCTTCGATCGAGGATTCCGTGGCTGCATCAATGACGATATGCCCTGCCGACTCCACGCTCGAGCGCTCTACGCTCGCGCGCGAAAGCGCCGGCCGTTGCGTGCCCACAGCGCCACCCACCAGTTCATCCTGACTGCGCTTGTGCACATCGGCGCTCTCGCGTCCGACCGTGTTGTAGGCCAGTGTCACGATTACGGCGGAGCCTTCCGATAGGGTATAGGCCTTGTTCGTCGCCTTGATCGTCGCGTTCTCGCTCGCCTTGATATCGACGCCGCCCAGGGTCGTGACGATCTTCGCGTCCTGGACGTCGGCCGTTGCACTGGACAACATCGAATTGGTGGCGCGGAACCAGTTGACGTTCACGCCACCGCCCACCAGACTACCGCTGGTGCTGGTAGAGCTGTCGACGAGCGAATCGATGAGGGCCTCCTCGTCCGCGCTCATGCTCAGCGCGCCGACGGTCAGATCGACTTTTCGGATCAACGTACTTGCGCTGCCGTCCACCACGTTGCGCGCCGTCACGCCACTGACCTGCGCTCCGCCGAACGCCGATACCGCCGAAAGCATTTTCAGCACACCACCGATCACCGAGCCGTTCGATTGACGGATGGACATATCCGTAGCCGTTCGGTCCGCCGCATCCCGACCGAACGCGACCTTCCAATACGTCTGGCCGTTATCGCCCCGGGGCAAGGTATTGACCGCCACCGAAAGACCTTCGGAACGAAACACCGTGCCATCACTGGCCTTGGCGCCGAGAATGGCATCGGTTAGTTGCGTGGCGGTCGCAACCGCGACGATTCCCTTGGCCTCAAAGGTGCGGCTGTTGAAACTGAACTTAAGATCGAAGTGGCGATCTGCCGCCTGCTCCTTGAGCTTGATATCGAAGATGTTTCCAGAGGCATCTTCCCCGGCCTGCGTCGTCGCGATCAGGGCCTTTGCACCACCGGTGGCATCGACCGCGCGCAATTGCAGCCGATTGCCCTCGACGGCATACTTGACCTCATAGCTATTGGCCACCCCCGTCATGGCCGTGACGGTCAAACCCGCTTCCTTCAACGCGGCTCGTAGCGCGGTTTGTAGCAACTCAGCCTGATCGCCCCGCGTCGGCGCCGAACGACCCTCGCGCGTGGTTTGAAGCGCCAGGCCCAGTGGACGCGTGCCCGCAGCATTCGTCACCTTGCCTGTGATCTGCCCGATATTCTGGCCGACCATATGCCCGGCGAGTTCGATGTCGAACCCCCAGCCGGCTACCCGTGCTGCCTGCGAAGTGACCTTGACGTTACCCGCACCGAACCAAGACTCCAGCGAGGACTCGAGCTGTGTCGCCTGGGCCTGAACCGTATCGAGGATATCGATGCTCAGATCGTCCTTGTCTGCCAAGGACAGTGTGATGACCGATCCGCTCGCCTGAGGCGCATTCACGAGCACCAATGCCTGGCGCTCGGCCTCGGCGGTGCCGATGTTCAGAATGGGGACAAGGCCGGTCTGAACATCGCCCGACGCAAGACGAAGCGCCCCTTGACCCACGGTGCCCGGCGTCAGAGTCAGCGTCTGGACTTCGAGTTTGCCCAAGGCCCCGGTACCGACCGACTTGACGCTCTTCCAGGGCGGATCGCCGAAGACATCCACGACCCCGGCCGCAAACACGTCGAGTGTGTCCACAACCGTGTTGGCCAGTCCGAGCACCTGACCGAAGATGCCGCTCTTGAAAGCGGAGGGCTCCTCTTGCAGCCAGTAGCCTTCATCAGAGTAGTCCACCTCGCCCAGATTGAGCTTGGTCGGCTTGCCGCCCATGTAACGGTAGACTTCGCCGCCTTCGCCGCCGCCGCGATATCGAGGATCCAACCGCACCGCATCGCCGAAATCGATCGTCTGCTCGCCGTCGCCGCTGCCAAAGTCGGCTTTCATGGTGCGCCAGTCAT
Source organism: Burkholderiales bacterium (assembly GCA_044360365.1). Classification (GTDB taxonomy): domain Bacteria; phylum Pseudomonadota; class Gammaproteobacteria; order Burkholderiales; family WYBJ01; genus WYBJ01. Next base: position 3,940 of record JBIKKL010000292.1, read on the forward strand.
CCCCGGTCAAACCGCCCGAACTCGACTTCAGCGTCGTATCGGCGATGACCGACGGTTCATCCTTGGCTGACAGCGCGAGGGTGCCGCCCACCTTCACCTTGCCGAGCGTCTCGGCGCCCTGCTTGCGGGCATCGATGAGGTCTGCCGAAGCGAAGCTGCTGACGGTATTGAGCGCATTGACGCCGCCTCCCGACAGGGCGCCGGGGCTCACACTGGCGGAGTTGTCGACCACTGCGGTCAGTGCCGCACTCATATCGGCACGAATCGACGCATCCGCGCCGATATCGAGCGTGCTCGCGCTCACGAGCGCGATCGCTCGTGCACCGAATTTTTCACTGCCCACGCCGGAGAGGATGTCCTCCTCACTCTGATTGGAAATGTCGTCTACATTCCAGCCAATGGTGTTGCGTGAGATCACCGTCGTGATGTTGGTTCCACTGCCACCCTTCATCGTGGCGTAGTTGGTCGCATCGAGCGTCGCGCTGTTTTCAGCCACGACCGAAAGATCACCTTTCGCGCTCAAATCCGTATCGGTGACCAGCGCCCCGATCTGGGACAGGATGCTGTTCGTTGCCGCTAGCTTGAGACGACTTGCGCCCACGCCATAAAGCACGCTACCCCCGCTCACCGCTCCCGCAAGATCCGCGCGTACCGCAGACTGGTTCATCGCTTCGACCGCTACATCACCGCCGGCGGAGAGATCGAGATCATCCAACGCGGCGCGCACGCTCTGCGATATCAGGTTCTCCGCGATGATGCTGCCGATCGCCACGCCCAGCGACACGCTGGACTGCATCGAGATGCTGGTCGCGATCCTGGAGCGATCCTCAGCGAGCACGTTGAGATCACCGCCGATGCGTAAGGTCACGGTGCTCGGACGTCCCGGCGTGGCTGTCGCCGTGGGAACGGCACTCACCCACGCCTCGGTCCGCGTACTGGTGCGCTGCGTTGCGTCCACATAGGCGCCGCCACCAAAAAAGCCACTTGCCGAGGCTGCAATGCGTGTCGTCGATTGGGTCGAATTGATCGCCACGACCTCCGCGTCCCCACCTACGACCAGCGGCGTGTTGATCACGGCCGCCAGGGTTTCTACCGGCATTTCGATCGGCTCGAAGCCCGCAGAGGTTTGCAGCTTTTGCTTGGTGCTCTTGCGCCCCGCCGATATGACCGACGCCTTCGTATACTCCGCCTTCTCGCCTTCGATACCGATCGAATTATTAGCAATGACCTTGCCACGGGCGCCAATATCGCCGTCCGCGCTGGCGAAATTCTCTGAAGTCACCGTGCCCGAAGTCGTCGCCTTGACCACGAGATCGCCAGCCGTTTCCAAGCGCCCATTGAGCACCAGCGCGGTCGTTCCACCACGAATGTCATTGAGGGTGAAGTTGTATGCGCTGGCCTTGAGTCCGCCGTCGATCTTTCCATCCAGTTTGGAATCGACGGTCTGATTCGTGTCAGCGAACACATTCGCGCCGCCGCCAGCCACGATGATGAGGTTTTCGGTCAAAGCGTCGGCTCGGTGGCGAATCTCATTGCGTGCACCCAGCACGCCGGCGGCCCAGAACCCATCCCCTTCCAGCAAGCCGGATGCACCGAGCTTCGACGTATCGCTTGCGCTCACCGTCAACGAGCCACCCACGTATTGCTCGGCCGTGGACTCTGACGGCATTTCGATGGAGGCACTGGCCTCGGCACGAGAGAAGTTCGTCGCCAGGATTGAGTCCAGTTCGGACGACTTCAGGCCCGCGCTGCTGGTTGCTGTGACCTTGAGATCGGCCTTGACCGACATGTCGCCACCCACCTTGAAACTGCCCCCCTCCCAGAGCGCGACAACCGCGTACGCAGCCGAGGTCGACGCATCGACCTTGAGCAGATCGTCGGCCGAGCCCTTGAGCAGGCCGCTGGTACTCGTGGTACCAATGCGGTTGATGGCAATCGCCGCCCCGTCGGCATTCTGGTAGTCCAAGCGGTTCTCGGCCTTGAGCGTGGCCGTCCCCGCAGCCACGAGCGACACGCCGCCCGCAGCCACGAGCTTCACGCTCTGCGCGGAGGCCTTCACGGCACCGGAGAGCCAGTTGGTCGTCACCACCCCTTCATCGGCGAGTCGGCTCCAGTTTCCGAAGACGCTATCCTCGCCCTCGTAGGCCTTGCCTGAAGCGACGGCACTGAGCGATGCCGAGTCCTGCGCCTTGAGGGTCAGTTCCCCCACGCTGGCTTCGCTTTGAGTGAGCGTGGCGAAGATCTCGCGGCTGAGATCGTTGAGGACGAG
>JBIKKL010000704.1:0-2866 GCA_044360365.1 Burkholderiales bacterium
TGCGCCAACGTGCCCACCGACGCCTTGGCTTCGATGCCGTCGACGGCCACGACGCGCACGTTGCCCGCGGTTGCGAGTTTCTTCTTGCGCTCGCTGTCGGTGACCTGGGCGCGCGTCTCGCTACGCACGCGATTAGCAGCGACCAGCCCGGTCGCGCCGACTTCGATGAGATTGAGCACCAGCGCATCCGCCCCGGTCGGCTTGACGATGGCACCGGTCAAGGCGTCGAGCTTCAGTTGATTCAGCGCGTCCACCGATACCGCGCCCTGCGCACCGACCTCGGTATCACGCACGGTTGCCAGCACTTCATAGGGGGTGCCTGTCTTCGACTCCCCGCCACCGAGCATCTTCAAGTCGAAGCTCGCGCCGTCGCTGTCCGTCCAGCCGACCACGTTACGCGCCATCGACTCTTGCTGATCGCCGCTCGCGAGCCCGGCATAATCGCTGGAGCGCCAAGCCCCTCCCGGCACCGTGGCCGTTACACGGGCACGTGCGAGCGCCCCCGAGGCCATCGCCCCGGTCAATGCGAGCGTCGAGGCATTCAGATCCATCTTCACGCCACCGTTGAGCGTATTCCAGGCGCGTTGCGCCCGGATATCCACCCACTGGCTGAGTTCGCCCTCGTCCACCGGATCGAGTGCGTTATGACGCACCGTCGCCGCGACGCTCTGCGTACCCTTCGCAAACTGTCGCAGGTTGGCCGCAAAAACGTTGGACGTATCGATGGTGGCACTGACCGCGGCGATTAGTTGGTTGCCCGCCAGTGCTCGGTCGAGCGTTCCATCACCCGTGAAGTTGACCCGGTAGGCCCCGCCCTCGGCACTCCAGGACGACGAATCCAGTGCGATGAGCGTGACATCCCCAGTCGTATTGACGATGGCGTTTCGCACCAACACGCTGGTCGCCGTATCCCCGACATTTTTGGCCTGCCTCGCCTTGCTGCTTACCGTCGTACGATCCAGTGCCATCACGTCGAGACCGGACAGATTCAGCGTGGCACCGTTGACTTCCGCGCCAACCTTACTGGTCACATTCGTCGTTTGCACACCCGCAGGCGAATTCACCAACTCGCCGTAGATACCCCCGTTGGCACGATCCGCCGTGACTGCGAGCACGTGAAGACTGGGAGCAGGCTTTGCATCCGCAGCTACCATTGTCACTTTGTTCTGAACGACGTCACTGCCTTGACTGGTCGAGCCACCGTCGCCCACCTTGGCGAATACCGTCCTCGACAGATCAAGCTTTCCCGATACTTTCGAGGCGTTGATATCGTCTTCACCATCCAGGCCCGAGATCCCCACGACACCTCGCACTTGAGTCGTACCGATAGACTCAACCAGCACCTGCGGTGCGCTGTCGCCGAGCTTGGCATCGATCGTCACGCGCGCATTACCCAGCATGAGCGCTTGACTGATCTGCTCGACACTGAGGGCGAGGGTTCCCTCGGACACTCCCGAGAGCTCCGCGAGTACTTGAACATCGGACTGCGCCGTCATGCGTAGTCCCGCGGCAGCGAGCGAAGCGGAGTCGCCGAGTTTGACTTGCGCATCCGCCGTGGCTTTCAAGGCAAGGTCGCCCGAGCTCCCACTTTGCACGACCTGCATGTCCACCGCTGACAGCGCAGACAGCGTGACCAGCCCCCTGCTAAGCAGATTGCCTTTGAGATCGACGCTTGCCCTTGCGCTGACCTCGGCATCGCCGTTCGGCGTATGCGTGATCTTGTTTAGCGCAGCGAGGACGACGTCGCCGCCGACGGTGACCGTCTTGTCCTTGAGCAGTTCTATGGTCTCAGATTCGACGCTTAATCCTGCGCTGCCGAGATCAACCGTCTCGAGCACCACCTGATCCAGGCCATCGAGTCCCTGAACACCAAGGAAATTGAGCGGTTTTGCAAAGACAAGATCATAGAGCTCTTCGCTGACAGCCTTGATACGCCCCTGCTCGTCCTGGCTCAAGCGAACCTTGTCATCGCCGGCACTCAACCGAAGCATCAGACTGCCGAGGTCTTGATTGATCTTCATCACCTCGCCCTGCACTTCCCAGGCTAGAAGATCGGCATTCTGTTCAATGCCTTGGCTCAGATCGATCACGACCGCCGTCTGCTGATTTACTGCGAACGTCTTGTCCGCCATGGTGTCCGTCGGCGTCGAAGTGCGCACCGACAAAGCGAGGTTCTCCAGCGTCAGTGGCGTCGAGTCCACCGATTTGCTCACATGCAAAAGCGGCTCGGCCGACAACAGCAAGCGCTCCTCCAGCTTCTCAAGCTGGATGCGGCTCTTCTTCAGGGCAAAGGGCGGCTTGGTCAGTTTGCGGGCATTGAACTTACGCATTTGCTGCTCCTGCTTTGATAAGCGATTGGACGTCATTGCGCCCGGCTTCAAAGTACAAAGTGATGAATGGATCGCCGCCACCATGCACACCCGTGGCGATCCACCCAATGGACCGTTGGGAAAAGGCAAGGAGCCGCTCGGCGTGTCCCGCATCGAGAAGCCCCCACGCAGCGAGCAGTGCCTGCACCTCGCTGAAAAGGTCTTTCAAACGAATGTCGCAGTTGGGCGCGCGCAAGCACAGCGAGGCGCGATCCGAGTCACTCTCTGTCGCTGCGAGAATCTCCACTCGACCCGACGCGTGCGCCTGCGCAGCCATACCTAGCATCCGCGCCACAATCTGCGCGGAAGGATCGGTTTTCCCGCTCAGTGCACAAAGAATCGCGTCGTCGGAGGTTTTGCTTGAGGGCAGTCGCGAGTACTCGGTAATTCGAATGACCGGCACCGGATCATCGGGCCCTTGCTGCCATTTGAAGCCCCGCAGGCTTACCTGCGGGGCATTGGGGTCACCCGCTGACCCATATCCCACATAGATTCGA
>JBIKKL010000156.1:0-9065 GCA_044360365.1 Burkholderiales bacterium
GAAGAGGCAGACGCCGCGCGGCGGGCGGATCATCAACAACGGCTCGGTGTCGGCGCATGTGCCGCGACGAAACTCCACGCCCTATTCGGCGACCAAGCACGCCCTGACCGGGCTTACACGCTCGCTGTCGCTGGACGGACGTGAATTCGATATTGCCTGCGGCCAGATCGATATCGGCAACGCAGCGACGACGCGCAACGAAGACACCGCGCGCGGTCGCTTGCAGGCGACCGGCCGGGTCGAGGCTGAGGCACGCATCGACGTCAACGACGTGGCGCGCGGCGTCGCCTACATGGCCAGCCTGTCGCTCGAGGCGAACGTGCAGTTCATGACCGTCATGGCCACGAAGATGCCCTACATCGGTCGCGGCTGACGCGGCTTCAGCATTGCATGAGTTCGATGCTGACGCCATCCGGCGCGGCAACGTAGCACAGCAGGCTGCCGCCTACCCCTTCCTTCAGCTCGACCGGAAAGCTCACGCCCTTCTTGCGCAGCTCGGCGCAGAGGGCGGTCAGGTCGCCCTGGTACATGAATCCGAAATGATCGGTTCCCCAGATGTTGTGGCTGGAGAAATCCGAATAGGGCCGGATCGGCGGGTTGGGTGCCGGATCCTCCCCAGGGCGGCGACCGCGGATCACGATCTTCATTCCGCCGAGTTCGACGAAGATTTGAGGGGCACCGCGGGCGATGGTGTCGGCGGCAATGGTTGCACCGAACATCTCGACATACCAGGCGGCGGATGCCTTGGGGGTTTCACTGATGATGTGGACATGATCGAACTGGAAGGCAGGGTTGCTCATGTTTCTATCCTTTCTGATTGAGAATCGTACATCGGCTGCCAACCGCCCAACCTTTCTCGGTTCGCGCCAATCCGCTTGCGTCAGGTTGCGTGCCGCTCGGGCGGCGAATCGCGCGCAACCGTGCGTTCGGTTCGATAGGCGGCACGAACGACGAACAGCAAGGCGAGCGCCGAGGGCAGTGCGAGTGCAGCGAACATCAGCCGATACGATTCGGCCCAGGTCAAGGCGTACGCGAACAGCAGCGGACCGGCGAATTTTCCGACATTGACGACGAAGAGCGACGCCCCCGTGGCCGCGCCGACCGACCCGGGCGGACTGACCCGTGCGATCTCGGCAAGATACGCGCCGTTCCAACCGCTCGCGGTGGCGCCGAGCATGAAAAATACAAGATAGACGATAGCGAGCGGGGTCGATCCGGACAACGCGGCGCACGCCGCGGCGCTGCCACCCATCAGTACGCAAAGCAGCCCGAGAGCAAGCATGCAATTGCCTAGTCGATCGGCAAACCAGCCCCAGAAAATGCGACCAGCGACCCCGCCGACTTGTGACACGGTGAGTACGAATCCGGCTGCGATGAGACTATAGCCGAGGTCTTCGACGAACAATGCGACGGTGAACGTGGTCAGTGAAATCTGTACGATGACCAGTGCAGCCCCGGATAGCGAGAGATTGCGCAATGCCGGATGGCGCCAGATCGCGCCGATGCCATCGTGCGCCTTCGTGGCGAACGGTACGCGTCGATCGCGATCGTCGTCCCAGCGCGCACGCTTGACTTGCATAGCGAGCGCCAGCGCAACGGCGATCATCGCGACCAGCATCAGGGTATGGATCCAACCGATATGCACGGCGATCGCCGGCTGCATCGCTGCGGCGACGATGCCGCCGAGCGGCACGCCCGTCTGCTTGATCGAAAAAATGAGATTGCGCTTGTCGTGGGGCGTGAAGCGCATCAGCAACTGCGATGCCGCCGGCGTCATGGTTCCATAACCCAAGCCCATGAAGACCGAACCCAGCGCAATCGCCGGTAGCGTGCCGGCGATGCACAGCAATGCGCCGATCGCTTCCGACACCAGCGCGATCTGGGTGACACGGCAGGCGCCGAAACGGCGGCCGAGATTGCCGCCGAAAGCGAGCGAGATCAGCATCGCCGCGGCGATCAAGCTGATCTGATATCCGATGAGCTTCGACGGGACACCGAGCGTTTGCGCCACGTGTGGTGCGATGGACGGCAAGGTAGCGGTTGCGACCGTGCCGGTGGTTTGTGCGCCGATCAGCATGACGACCAGCAACCGGAAACGCACGCTCGAATCGGTAGCGCATTTCGATGAGATGATGGACAGGTCACGGGTCATGGGCGTGTGCATTGCGCAGAGCGCCGCATTCTTGCGCCGGCGTGCGCTATCGAGGTGATCATCAGGGGATGACGCGAGGTCGACGCATCGGGCCGGCGATACACTGAACGGGTTCGGGGCACGATAATGTCAGAAACCCTCGTCGGCGCGCTGATCGACAACCCGGCCGCTGCGTGAAAGCAGCCAGCGGCGAGCATAGGCCCTTGGGGCAGCCATGCAGGGATTGTAGTCCAGACGGTGTACCCGGCATTGGACGCGGGAACGCCGCCAGAGCAGCCCCTCGCACGATTGTTGGTCATGACCTCGGTGCCCGTTCAGAATACACTGGAACGATCGCACGCAAGGGAGGATGGTCATGACCGGAAAAGTGGGATTCGTAGGGGTCGGTGCAATGGGCGGGCCGATGGCGTTGAACCTCGTCAAGGCGGGGTTCGAGGTTTTGGTCCACGATATCAATCCGGATCGCGTGGCGCCGCTTGCGGCGGCCGGCGCGCGTGTCGTGGAAACGCCCGCGGCGGCGGCGGCCGAGTGCCGGCGCACGATCTGCATCGTCGAAACCGCCGACCAGGCCGAGGCGGTCATCTTCGGCGCGAACGGTTTCGTGCAGAAGGCGCGGCCGGGAGACATCGTGGTCTGCATGAGCACGATTGATCCGCTCCAGGCGCGCCGGTTCGCGGAGCGCCTGGCCGAGCAAGGGATCGCCATGCTCGACGCCCCGGTGAGCGGCGGACCGCACGGTGCGGCGGCCGGGACGCTGTCGGTGATCGTCGGCGGGCCGGAAGACACCTTCGCCGCGGCGGAAGATCTCTTTCATGCCATGGGCAAGAACGTGTTCCATGTCGGCGGACACGGCATGGGGCTCGCGATGAAGCTCATCAACAACATGCTCGGGCAGATCCAGACCGTCGCCATTGCGGAGGCCATGGTACTCGGCAAGAAGGCCGGGCTCGACCCGAAGAAGATCTACGAGGTGGTGAGCGCGAGCACCGGCAACAGCGTGCAATTCCAGAACCGCGTGCCGCGGATCCTCGCGCGAAACTTCAAGCCCGGCGGCACGCTCGACATCTCCTTCAAGGATCAGGAGCTCGAAACCGCCTTCGCCAAGCGGCTCGGCGTGCCGCTCTTTCTCGCCAATGTGTCGCAGCAGGTCTACCAGATGGGCCGCGCGTCCGGGCTCAGCAAGGAAGACGGTTCATCGCTCGTCAAGGTGTACGAGCAGCTCGCGGGCGTGAAGGTCAGCGGTGAGGACAAAGCCTGATAACTGAGTCGCTTGCGACGGGACGCAAGTGTCCTGAGTCAGAAATTCGCTGAACAAAAGCGCTGAAAATCGACGCCATACTTTGTCGTAAATCCTCGCCAGGTGTCCAACCTGGCTGTGGTGTCCTTCGCGTCTGGCGTCGATTTCGACACTTTTGTCCCTGATGCACCATCGTTACCGTTCAACAATGCGTCAACGGATCTCGGACTCAGGACACTGGCGCGCAGTTTGCAACGACAGTAACTATCGGCTCGATATGGGTTGAACGCGTCGAAGCCCGATCGGCGATGCCTCTCCGTGCAACGGAGGGCGGATCACGTTTCGCTCCGCCACTCCATTCCGCTGCGTCGCCGCCGTTCGCCCCATAGGCATAGGGGGGCTCTGCTCAGCGCGCCGCCCGCCCCGTCGGCGACCAGCGATATGCTTTCTCGCAAGCACCGCCCATGAGCATCGCGCGCTCGCTCTCGCTCAGGCGAGTGGTCTCCAGGAAGGGCCGGGTGGCCTGCTCGAAGCTGACGACAGCACTTGCACGCGTCCAGTCGGTGCCCCACAGACAGCGTTCGAAACCCCACGCGTCGAAAATGCGCGCGAGCGGATCCCAGATATCGGGGTACGGATAGGTTTCGTGCGACAGCGTGCAGGCGCCACTGACCTTGATCACGGCGTTCGGGCGCTTCGCGAGCTCAAGCACCTTGGGCAGGTCGGCCCACGCATTCGGCGGCGCGGGCGGCGTGCGCGGCTGCTGAATCGCGAGGTGGTCGATGATGAACCGGGTTTCCGGAAAGCGATCGATGATCGCGGCGCCGGCCTCGATGTTGCCCCAGCACAGAATGTTCAGGGGGAAATCGTGGCGGGCGGCTGCCCGTGCGATGCGTTCGAAGCCGGGATGATTCGGATCCCGGTCGCGGCCCGGCTCTTTCGTGATCTGAATCCGAACGCCGACCGTGCCCGGCGTTTTCTTCCACTCCGCGATCACGTCGGCGACCGCGGGATCGTCGACGTCCAGCGGCTTCACGAGCGCAAAGCGATCCGGATGCGCCTTGTGCGCTTCCACCGCATAGCTCGCATCGTAGCGGTAAACGGAAAACGCCGAGATCAGGATCGCTGCGTCGATGCCGAGCTTGTCCATCGCTGCGATGTTTTCGTCGGCGGACGCGCTGGGCGGCCAGTTCGGCGTGCTCTGCCACGGGCGCTTCGGCGTGTTGGCTTCGTAGGGGTGAATCTGGGAATCGATGATGGGCATGGGATGGTCTCCGTGAAGTCGCAGCGATCAGACTTGTGTCTGCCCTCGGGCCGGCAGCTTCCAGTTGGGTCGCACGAAATGGCAGGTGTATCCGCCCGGATTGCGCTCCAGGTAATCCTGGTGCTCCGGTTCGGCTTCCCAGAACGCACCGGCCGGCGCAACCTCGGTCACGACCTTGCCCGGCCACAGTCGCGAGGCATCGACGTCGGCGATCGTGTTTTCGGCGACGCGCTTTTGCTCGTCGCTGGTATAGAAGATCGCCGATCGATAGCTGCTGCCCATGTCGTTGCCCTGACGATTGGGCGTGGTCGGGTCGTGAATCTGGAAGAAGAACTCGAGAATCTGCCGGTAGCCGATCTTGGTGGGATCGAAGACGATCTCGATGGCTTCGGCATGGGTGCCGTGATTGCGATAGGTTGCGTTCGGGACATCGCCCCCCGAGTAGCCGACCCGGGTCGAGATTACGCCCGGATAGCGGCGAATCAGGTCCTGCATGCCCCAAAAGCAACCACCGGCGAGCAACGCACGTTCCGTACTCATTCGTATCCTCCGGCAAGAGTGACTATGGCTCCACGGATGCTGCGATGTGATCGCAGATCGGTCTGGGGATGATAGGGCAAAAGGAACCATCGGGCGTTCCAACGTATGCCTGCCGTTCTGATTGCCGACCGTCTGGTGCGGCGTCTGTTCGAGGCAGACAACCGCCAACGCGGTGGCCCTACACCGGCCGTTTGGCCATCCAGAAAAAGAGCGACCCGATCGCGGCGAGCGCGGCGATGAGGGTAAAGCCCGCCCGATAGTCACCCAGCCAGTCGGCGAACGCACCGGCGATGAGCGGGCCGCCGATCTGGCCGATCACCATGATCAGCGAAGACAGGCCGAGGATCATCCCGATCGAGTTGCGGCCGAAGTAGTCGGCGCGCATGGCGGAGATGAACGGGCCGCGCAGTCCCCAGCCGATGCCATGCACCAGCGCGGACAGTACGAGGATGACCGGACCGGTGGCATAGGTGAGCATCAGCATGCCGGAGGCGTGAAATACCATGGTAAGCGCGGTGACTTTGCGCTTCTCGATCCTTTCCGGAATGGCCCAGCCGCAAACGACGCCGACGAACTGCCCTGCGGTGGCGATGGTGATGTACAGCGAAGCCACCGCCAGCGAGTATCCCAGACCTTCCTTGATGTGCACGATGGCGTGTACGTTGATCGCCGTCACGACGAACAGCGAACAGGCGTGGCCCAGTGACAGCAGCCAGAATGAACTCGTGCGCAGGGCCTCGCGTGCCGTGAACTCACCCTGAGTCGATATTGCCTGTGGCGCGGATGCCGCTGCCTCCGGAGAGGAGGCGTTGGTGTTCGTAAGCTCGGACTCCGGCGGCAAGCCGTCGATGCGCTGCCCCACGTCTTCGGGGCGGCTGCGCACCATGTTCGCGAGCGGCCAGCCGCACACGATGAGTATCACGCCGGAACCGAAGGCGGCGACGCGCCAGCCGTAGGTTTGAATGACCCACGCCACCACGAATACGAATAGCCCGCCCAGCGCGGCGCCGAACTGCGATGACGACAGGGCGCGCGCCCGCCGCTTCTGAAACCACTGGATGATGGCGACGCTCACCACCATGTTGCCGCACATGCTCGCACCCAGGGCAAGCACGACGAAGGCCGCATAGAACGTCGCGAGCGTCTCGGTCTGGCTCAGCAGCATGAAGCCGATGCCGAACAGGATCACGCCGGCGCGCACGATGCGCTGCGAGCCGAAGCGGTCGATCATCCATCCCAGCACGGGGCCCAGCAGGGCGGATTCGGTGGATTTGAGCGCCGCTGCGCCCGACAAAGCCGTCTTGCTCCAGCCGGTATCCTGCACCAGCGCAGCGAGATACGCGCCGAATGCCTGATTCATCAGCATGCTTTGAAAGAACTGCAGCGTGCCGCTGGCGAAGACCACCCGCCAACCATAAAAGCGCTTCATGGGTCGACGATAGCATGACTTGGCCGAGGATCGGTGCGGCTTCCTGAAGGCGATCCCCATCCGTGGTCGTGGCCGCTGCGCGCCGCGACCACGGCAATGCCGACCGAAGCGCCGCTCACCCTGGCTGCAGACGTGGCCCCAAAGGCCGCGAAGGCGGCCACCAGAGCGCGAAGCCGAGCTGAACGGCGCCGGCCGCCAGGCCGAGGCTGACGCCGACCTGCCATGCAAGGGTGTAGGAACCGAGCGTAACGTAGATGAGACCGCCGCCGAGTGCGCCCAACGTGCTGCCGAGCTGGTGGCTGACGAACGCAATGCCTTGCAGCATGGGCTGCCAGCGCAGGCCGAACATTTCTGCAATCGAACCGGCGACCAGCGGACTCACGCCGAGCCACAGAAAACCCATGCTCGCGGCGAACACGATGGTGCTCTGCGGTGTCGGCGGCACGTGGAAATAGAAGATGAGGACGATCGAGCGTGCGATGTAGAGCCCGCCCAGCAATGCCAGTTTGTTCCAGCGTTGACCCGCCCAGCCGAAGAAGAGGGAGCCGATCACGTTGAAGGCTCCGATCGTACCGAGGGCCTGGGCGCCGAGCATCGGATCCATTCCGCAGAGATCGAGGTACGATGGCAGGTGCGTGGTGAGGAATACGAGCTGCATTCCGCAGACGAAGTAGGCGCATCCCATGACCACGAACGGGGGATGTTTGGCAGCCGCACGCAAGGCCACGCGAGCGAGGGTGCTGGCGATTTGCGTGCCGGTGGCGGCCGGTATCGGGATACGATCTACGCGACTCGCGAACCATGCGGCGGGAATCATGCAAAGGGCCATTGCGACGAAGCCGCCTGCGCCGATGCGCCAGCCGAACCCTTCGATGAGTCCCTGCCCGATGGGTGCCGAGATGAGGGCGCCGATCGAACCGACGGCCGTGACCATGCCGAGCGTGATGCTGCGTATATGCGCGGGCACGGCGCGCGAAGCGACCGAGTTCGCCATCGCCGAGGCGGTGCACGACATGGCAAGGCCCATGAACAACCCCGCACCGAGGATCAACCCGACCTTGCCTTGCGCGGTGGCCAGCACGACGAGCCCCAGAAAGTAAAGCGTTGCGCCGCCGAGGAGCAGTGGGCGGTAGCCGTGGCGCACCACCAATGCGCCGGCGTATGCCTGCACGCACCCCCAGGCGAGGTTCTGAACCGCGATGGCCAGCGTGAAGTCCGCCATCGTCAGGGCGAGATCGCGCGTGAGGTCCGGGGCGAACAGGCCGAGGCTTTGCCGCATCCCCATGCTCAGGGTGAGCATGATGGAGACGCCGATCAGGATCGAGGCGGAGGGCCGCATGGCGCGCAGTGAGTTCATGATGGTTGGGTCGCGCCCTTTCGCGGCAGCCTGGGCCTTGCCCGAGGCAGGCTGATGGCGCTCGCGCTCGCCGGCAGCATCGTTTCGATGCAGGCATTATATCGATGCGTTCACGGCGGGTCGCTCCTTTGTGTCCGCTGCATCGGTCGACCGCGTCGCATCGATCGCCATACAATACATCTGCAAGGTGCGCACGACCCCGGCGCACGTCACTGAACAGGAAACAACATGAAAACTCGCGTCACCGAAATGCTTGGCATCCGTTATCCGATCGTGTGCGGCGGCATGATGCGGGTCGGCCGGGCGAAGCTCGCCGCCGCGGTCTCCAATGCTGGCGGACTGGGTATCATGACCGCTCTTTCATTGCCCACGCCCGACGAGGTGATCAAGGAAGTCGAGCTTTGCCGCACCATGACCGACCAGCCGATCGCGGTGAATATCACCATTCTGCCCACGATTACGCCGGTGCCCTATGAAGACTACGCCCGGGCGATCGTCGCGAGCGGGGTGAAGATCGTCGAAACCGCGGGCAACAACCCGCAGCGCGTCATGCCGATCCTCAAGGAAGCCGGGATCAAGGTGATCCACAAGTGCACTTCCATTCGGCATGCGAAGAAGGCCGAGTCGCTCGGCTGCGACATCATCAGTGTCGATGGTTTCGAATGCGCGGGCCACGTGGGCGAAGACGACGTACCCAACATGCTGCTGCTTCCGCTCGCCGCCGAACAGCTCTCCGTGCCGTTCATCGCCTCCGGTGCCCTTGGCACCGGCCGTCAGCTTGCCGCTGCATTGGCACTGGGCGCAGATGGCATCAACATGGGGACGCGCTTTCTCGCCACCCAGGAGTGCTGGGTGCACGAGAACGTCAAGCAGGCGATGGTGCGAGCCACCGAGCTCGACACGCAGCTTGTCTTCCGGCGCCTGCGCAATTCCTCGCGCCTGTTCAAGAATGCAATCACCAAGCAACTGGTCGCGCTCGACGCCGATCCGACCAAGACGTTCGAAGACATGAAGCACCTGGCTGCCGGATCACGCTCGCCCGCGGTGTTCGAGAAGGGCGACCTCGATGCCGGCACCTGGAGTTCC
>JBIKKL010000157.1:0-9052 GCA_044360365.1 Burkholderiales bacterium
CGGCGACCGCGCCCGCCAGCTGCGACGCTATATAGCCCGGCAGCTCGCTCGCTTTGAAGCGGCCCGCCGCCCACAGGCCCACCGAGACCGCCGGGTTCAGGTGGCAACCCGAGATGTGTCCGATGGCGTATGCCATGGTCAGCACCGTCAGCCCGAACGCCAGAGACACACCGTGCAATCCGATGCCGACCCCGGGAAATGCCGCAGCCAGAACTGCGCTGCCGCAACCACCCAACACCAGCCAAAACGTGCCGAATCCTTCTGCCAGCAGCTTGTTCATCGTCTTCTCCCTTGTCATACGTTAAGTCCAACTACTTCGGGCTTCCTGCCCATCGAGTGCGATGCCCGTCAATGCCGTCTTTCAACCTCGATCAGGGCGTAAGGTGTGGCCATCCGTAGCGCTGTCACCTGCAACTCGGTCCAGAAACAGTTGACGATAAAAATGCGATGCTGGTGTACGGGTTCGTGGCGCGGACCTCGCCCCGGTCAACCACCAGCGCAAACGCGAGCACGACGCACGCCGGTGTGCGACGGTCCAGCGGGTTTGCGTGGGTGGTGGTCATGGCGTCGCCGTCCTGCGCCGCTGCATCGTCGGCTCCGTTGCGGGCCGAACTGCTACAACAGCATTTGCACCGCGCGTTCGAACTGCGGATCGCGGCCGGCATTCACGGCCGCCGGGGCGGCCTTGACGATCAGATCGGGCACGATTTCGAAGTTTTCGAACCATTTTCCGTCGTGGCCGATAGCCCGAGAATCCGAATCATCGAGCCATCCTCACTGAAAGGTCCGCTCACCTGGCGCGGGAGGAAATCTGAAATGCATGCTCCGCACGTCGCCGACGCTATCGCAAGCCCACGAGGCGGTCAACTACTCGTCGCCGCCTCAGGCTCTTCACTTCATCGATGTCACGCAAGTGTCACGTTCCAGAAGAGATCAAGTTGCTCCGCGATTCGATCAACGAACTTGCTTTGCCGGTATCTGCGCGTCGCGCTTAAGCGATGCGATACCGATCGATGTCGGATTTGAGCCACTGTTTTTGGAAGGCGAAGCTTTCGCCGAACACCGTGCATTGACTGCTCCGAGCGTTGGTCATAGATTGGCCGTGAGCAGTAAAGGCGTTTTCAAAGCCTATATTCCCCGTCGTGGGGCGCTGTTGTTTTGGGGGAGATGAGCTTGAAGGTCATTCGTTCGGTTGTGCAGCGCGCATGCCGCGCGGTTGCCGTCACCAAGGCGCCATGCGGGCAAAAGCCATTAGCCCAGGGGCCATCTGGCGCAAGGCGCTCGTGCATTGTGACTGTGGCGCGATCGGCAGTCCGGATTTTCGCTGTTGACGGCAGGATACGTGAGTGCTTTGCGTTCGCGGTCATGGCGCTATTGGCCGTGGTTTGTCATGCGCAGACCTACCCCGCCCGTCCCGTTCGCATTATTGTGCCATTTACGCCCGGCTCCGGTACCGATGTCGTCGCGCGCGCCATTGCGCATCCGCTCGCCGACGCCTGGAAGCAATCCGTGGTGGTGGACAACCGCCCCGGCGCCGGCGGTACCATCGCGGGCGAAGTGGTGGCCAAGGCAACGCCAGATGGTTATACGCTTCTACTCGGCAATGTCAGCACGCTTGCGATCGCTCGTGCGCTTTATCCGAAGCTCGGCTACGATCCGCTGCGCGATTTCGCGCCGGTGACGCTGCTCACGCGCAGTGAGAATGTGCTGGTGGTGCATCCCACGCTGCCCATGACGTCAGTGGCGGAACTGGTGGCGTACGCGAAAGCCAACCCGCGCAAACTGAACTATGGCTCCTCGGGCGGCGGTACCACTTCGCATCTGGGCGGTGCGATGTTCGCATCCATGGCCGGCGTGCAAATGTCCCATGTGCCGTACAAGGGCAGTGCGCCGATGTTGACTGATCTGATCGCCGGGCAATTGCAGCTCGCCTTTTCGGCGATGCCGCCGTCCTTGCCGCACATCAAGTCGGGGCGCCTGCGTGCGCTGGCGGTGACACTGCTCACACGTTCGCAAGTGCTGCCGGATCTGCCCACGGTGCAGGAAGCCGCCGGGCTGAAGGGATTCGAAATTTCGTTGTGGCAAGGCCTGGTGGCGCCGGTTGCCACACCGGAACCGATCGTGGCGAAGTTGCAGCGGGATATCGCCGCGATGCTGGGCACCCCCGAGTTGAAGGTCCGGCTGAGCACACAGGGGCTGGAGGCAATAGGCGGCACGCCGGACGCGTTTGCGCGCTACATCCGAGCGGAGGCCGAGAAGTGGGCGCGCGTAGTGAAAGCTTCGGGCGCGCGAGCCGAATAGCTTGCAGAGAAACGTGCGTCGGAACGCTCGGCCTGCGGGTGCAGCGCCGCGGTCACTTGCCTTCTATTCCGACTTCGTCAGCCGCCTCGGGATCAGGCGAAGTTCGCCCATCCAGGGCACGGCATGGCAACGGTGGTCGGCATGCTGCTCCAGCGGCGAGCGTCATTCAACGCGCCACCGAGAACTTCTGGAACGTATGGCAATCGGCCGGCGCGCGATTGCGGCTCACGGCAAATGTCCACGTCACTTCACTCACGTAGAGATCGTTTTTCGAGTCGACGGCCAGTCCGTGTGGGGCAGCGAAGCTTCCCGGTGCGGCGGCCTCCGGGGTGCCCCAGCGGGCCAATACGGTGCCATCCTTGTCGTAAACGCTGACCCGGGCATGTCGCGCCTGGGTGATTGGTCCGTGGGTGTACGACTTGTCGCCGACGTGCCACCACAGTTCCGTGACGTATGCGCGGCCCTGCGCATCGAATACGATGTGGGTCGGTCGCTGGGTGTCGGTCCATTCGTCGAGATACTCGCCATCGGGGCTGAAGATCTGGATGCGGTCGCTCTCGCGGTCGCAGACGAACACGCGGCCGTCGGAAGAACACGCGATCCCGTGCGGCAGATGGAATTGCCCGGGACCGCGCCCGGGTTCTCCCCAGGAGCGCTTTAGCTGGCCGGTCGGCGAGAACACATGCACCCGCGCGTTGCCGTAGCCGTCGGAGACATAGAGATCGCCGC
Organism: Burkholderiales bacterium; assembly: GCA_044360365.1. Lineage (GTDB taxonomy): Bacteria > Pseudomonadota > Gammaproteobacteria > Burkholderiales > WYBJ01 > WYBJ01. The sequence continues at coordinate 3,031 of JBIKKL010000157.1, forward strand.
GTGGTCCGACCGCGATGTTGGTGGGACGATTGAAAGGGCCGGCGGCGCGCCTGATGCTGTCGGTATGCTTTCCGTCGTAGCCGGTATCGGAGGGCGTATTCATGATCCCGAGCGTCAAGAGCAGCTTGCCTTCCGGGGTGAACTGCCGCACCGTGTGATTGCCGTCGTCGGTGCAGAAGATCGTCCCGTTCGGCGCCACGTAGATGCCGTGCGTGCGATACGTGAAATCTCCCGCGCCCCAGGTACGCAGGTAGTTGCCCTTCTGGTCGTAGACGATCACCGGGTGATCGCCGCGACAGATGAGATAGACGCGGTCCTCGCCATCGACCGCCACGCCCGCGACATCGCGGTGTGCCATTCCCTTGGGAAGCTGCTCCCAGCCTTCGACGACGGAATACTCGATCCTATCGGGCTGCGCCATGGTCCCCTCCTCGGTGAAAATCTGAAACGGATATGCCTGGTATCCTGAGTCGCAAATTCGTTGACACATTGCCGAACGGTATCGCTGCTGCGTCAGCGACAAAAGTGTCGAAATCGGCGCCAGACGCGAAGGAAACTACAACCAGGTTGAACACCTGGCGAGGAATTCCGCCAAAGTATGGCGTCGATTCTCGGCGCATTTATGACACGAATCTCCGACATAGGACACTAGGCGAGCCCACGGATCGATGTAATCGATACACGCGCCGTCACCGTCGTCGCAAAGCCTGCGTTTCAAAACCGGATCGATCGCAGAACATCACCCCTGCTCGTTGCGCACCGAAGGCAACACCGCATCGCGGGTCGCCTTCGCTTGTTCACGCCATCTGTCGTTCGGCCTCGACGAGCGTGTGCAACTGCTGATCCAAGAGCCCCCAGTGACGCCTAGCGGCCGACAACACCAGCGCCTCGCCGTCGGCCAGGTGCTCGTCGGCCCCAGCGGCGGCAAGCGCGAGCTTGAGAACCTTGCGCTGAAGCGCCGGATCATCCACCTCGGCCATCAGCGAAGCCAGCACCGTGTCGTCGACGCTGGCCATCATCGATCCGCTGGCATAGCAGCCGAGCAGAAGATCCTCGCACAGCGACTGGACGATGCCGGGCATGGCATCGGGGCCCAATCCGAGCTCCCGCGGCCCCTCCAGCGTGTTCCAGGCATCCAGTTCGGAGCGGCAAACATGGCCGTCGGCGATGAAGACGAGGGCAACGATACGGGCAGCGGCTTCGGGACTGTTAAGGCGGTACGAACGCATGGCGATTCTCCTTGAGTAAAGTCGATCAACGATGAAGCGGACTACACGCGAAGCGGCGGCTGGAATGCTCCAGCCAAACAGCGGGGCGAGTTTGACAGCGGACAAGGCACACGAAAAAGCAGAGAATCGGTGAAATTAGTTTCGAAAACTCCGAACAGTTGTCGTCGTCATGCGGCGCTGGCGCTGTTCGTTCCCCGGGACCGGTCCCTCGCGCGTCCGGTTCCGCCAGCGTCGCTCCCCCCTGCGGATTGCTTCGGCGTTATCGTGGTTCCTCGGATCCCAGTCAGTCGACGCGCCCGACCAGCGGGGCGGCGTCTCGCCTGTCGACTGTCGAAATTCTTTGCATTACTCACGGCGGTACTCGAACGGGATGTCGTCGAAACTGGGCGGACCGACCCGATTTTCGGAACGGGTCGTATTCCGGTCGGTGCGAAGGCAGGGGCGCTAGGTTGCCGGTGTTTCGCGTCGGCTCGCAAGCCGTGGAACTGAAAGGATTCCTTCGAACTGACGCTTGTATGGTGCGGCCGGGGAGGTCGACGGGTGGCGCCTTGTATTCACTGCCGTTCAGCGCTTCGCAAACGAAGGAATGCCTCTTGCTTTGGTTTCGGTAGGCGAGAAAACATCGCCGTACAAAACGGGAGATCTTCAAGAAATGAACAAACGGGGTCATCACCTCCTTGCGCTTGCGCTGTCCTTCAACAGCTTCGCCGCCGTCGCGGCCGACCAGTTGGTGTGGTCGGAGACATTTCAAACCTTCCCATCGTTTGCTCTCGCCGGGTCGATCAACACGGCGAGCGTACCGGGCAATGCATCGGGCGCGCTGGTAACCGATCCGCTCCGGGTGAAGGGGCCGAACGGCGTGGAGTTCGCCGGCGGTCGCGTGTGGTGGCCCGACCAGCAACTGAACCGCATCGTGTCCATGCTTGCGGACGGTACGGGTTTCAAGACCTACAACATCAGTGGCGCCTACGATGTCGATGTGCAGGGCGGCATGCTCTATGTGACGCGGCACGGTGCGGGCGACATCCTCAAGCTCGACTTGTCCCTGTCGTTCCCCCCCGCCGACATCTTCAGCAACGGGCTGACTTCCCCGTTCGCGATCGACGTCACGTCGGACAGCGTCTACTGGAGCCAGGTTGGTGCATCGAACCGGGTGATGCGCTCGAATCTCGACGGCACGAACGTCCAGACGCTGCTGACGGGTTTGACTTCGTACGACTTCGAAGTGACGCAGAACTACATCTATCTGACGACCACCGATGGATTCGTGAAGCGCGCCAACCTAGACGGGACTGGCCTGACCACGTTGGCCAGCGGGCTCGGCTTCCTCAACGGCATCGACGTGACGGCAGACACAATCTATGTGTCCGCGCTGAGTGCTCCGTTCACGACGCCCCAGGGCAATCCTGCAACGGGTGCCGGTCGCATTCTGAGCATGGGTCTGGATGGCACGGGTGTGCTGGAAGTTATCCGGGGTCAGCAGAACTTCGACCCCAATCTGCCTTTCAGTCCGTCGCAGGTGCGTGGCGTGGCAGTGCTGGCTGTCCCGGAGCCGTCGTCGCATGCGCTGCTGCTTGCGGGCCTCGGTCTGACGGGTCTGGTCGCTCGCCGTCGTCGGCGCGTTTGATCTGCGGGTAGCAGCCGGTCGGAAATCCTCGCCAGGTCTCCAACCTGGCGTTGGATGTCTTCGCGTCCGGTGCCGATTTCGCCGCCTTTGCCACTCGTGAGATCATTCGCATTGACCGGCATAACGCTACGAATCTCTGACTCAGGGCACTAGCGGGTACGTTTGGTTTGGTATCGGAACATGCGGAGAACGATTGGGTGCACTCTCCATAGTTCCTCCCTGGATCCGCTCCCAAGCTTAGCGCCGCGCATGGATGTCTTACTGGTCGTTGCACCGGTTTTTGCCCTGATCGTGCTGGGCTATGTCGCCGCCTGGGTACGACTGCTCTCCGAAGGCGCACACAAGGGGCTTTCGGATTTCGCGTTCGGCATCGCCGTGCCCGCGCTGATGCTGCGCGTGATCGCCACAGCGCAGTTTCCGGAGGTGAACCCGCTTCGCGTGTGGGCCGCGTACTACGGGGCCATCGCGTTTACCTGGCTCCTGGCGACGTGCCTGGCTCGATTTGCGCTGCGGCGTACCGGGCCCGATAGCGTGACCATATCGGTCACGTCGGTCTACGGCAATATCGTGATGCTGGGTATTCCGCTATCCCTCGCTGCGTTCGGGCCTGAAGCCGCGGGCCCGATGGCCCTCATCCTTGCCATCAATACGCCGCTCCTTTGGCTCGCGGGCACGCTGCAGATGAGTGTGGTCGACCTGCGGCGCGATACGGGTTTGGCCGGGCGGGTGGCGTCGCTGGGTGCGGACCTCATCCGCAATCCGATCATACTGGGCATCCTGGGCGGAGCCGCCTTGAGGCTTGCCGACGTGGGCATACATCCCGTGGCGGACAAGACGCTCGCGCTGGTTGCGCAAGCCGGGGTGCCGACATCGCTCATCGCGCTGGGTGCCGGTCTGCGGAAGTTCCGGATCGAGGGCCAGATGCCGCTACTGGGCACGATGTGCCTGCTCAAGCTGCTCGTGTTGCCGCTCGCTGCGGGATGGCTCGCACTGGAGGTTCTCCACTTGCCCAAAGTGGCGGCGGGCGTCGTCATCATCTTCGCCGCCATGCCGGCAGGGGCGAACGCGTTCCTGTTCGCCAGCCGTTACGGACGAGTCATCGATTCGACTTCTGGGGCGATCGCGCTGGGCACATTGATATCGGCGCTCACGGTATCGGCGGTGATCGGCGCGATGTTGTAGGCGTCGTGGCTTCGGTTTCGATCGGCGCGTGGCCGACATCCGAGGCCGAAGGCCCGAGGCGCGATACATTCACCCGCACCGTCGGGCCTTTCGTTGCTGCATCCGCTGATCAGAGCTGCTTCAGTACGGATTCGGCCGACGAGACTTCGAACTTGCCCGCCTCCTCGACGTAGACGCCCTTGACGATGCCGCGATCCACGATCATCGCGTAGCGGTTCGAGCGCACACCCATGCCGCGTGCGGTGAGGTCCAGTTCGAGTCCGAGGTCCTTGACGTACTTGGCGCTGCCGTCGGCCAGCATGCGCACCGTGCCGTCGACGTTCAGGTGCTTGCCCCAGGCAGCCATGACGAAGGCATCGTTGGTCGTGACGCACCAGACCTCATCGACGCCCTTGGCGCGCAAGGCGGAGGCGTTCTGAACGAACGACGGCACATGCTTGGCGGAGCAGGTCGGCGTATAGGCGCCGGGAAGTCCGAAGATGACGATCTTCTTATCCTTGGCCGCTTCGACGACATCGACCTCTTGCGGTGCGATCGGGCAACCGGTGCCTTCATCGAATTTCGTTGCTTCCATGAGCTTGCCGGACGGAAGGCTTTGGCCTGCTGCAATCATTGAATTCTCCTTGGTGGGTTGTGAGATGCAATGCGGGGATAAGCGAGCGTCGCGATCGGCACTCGTGTTCAGTGCGGTGCAGGATCGCGTCCCGGAAGCATACCGGATTCCGGTCGGTTTGCTTGCCAGTAAAGTGAGGTCTCTTTGGCGGGAAACTCCGAATGGGGGCAGGGTCACGCCGGATCACTGGTCGTCCTCGAAAACCCTGACACGTGTGCGGAGAATCCCGGCGAACGTCGAAGGTCGGGGCCGCCGCTCAGGCCGCTGCTGTACGCAGCGTCAGGGTCGTACGACAGGGCGCGTGTCCATTGCACTTCCTGTTCCGGGCTGCTGGCGCGTGCCCACCCGTAGAAACCGAACCGTACCACGAAGTGGTGGGGAAAGCGTTGACCCGGTCCGCTGACGTCGGCCCGAGCCCCCGCACGACGATCCAACCCTGCGAGACGGCGCAGCGTCGGGCATCAGGTCGTCGTCCGATTGCTGTGTCGATCCGATTCCCATGGAGTTTCCGGAGCCGATGTCGTCGATCGGTGGGCGGTGTCGATCCGCTTTACACGAGTCTCTTCCGGTATGGCTTCCTCGCCATCGATCATCGCCTTATGTATATGGCATCAGGACTGCTGCTCGATCTGGCATCCGTGTTGCTCCCCCACTTGTCGCCGATCTATACAAGGGAGAACCATGAAAAATGTCATGCTTGGCGCCGCCTTGGCGTGCGCACTCACCGGAACTGCCGCAGCCGCGACGTACGACTTCCGGGATTTCGTCGAATCGAATTGGGATTATGTGACCCCACAGCAGAATGACGCGCTGTGGACGGCCCGCTACGGCGACCAGAACGGATCACTGCTGCCGCCTTTCGGGGGCGCCACCTATGGCTATGCCTGCGGGACTTGCACGCAGGTCGGCGCTTTGATCAATACGGGAGACAGCGCCTACAACAGCAGTGCCGGCTTCGCATCACCGGGCTTGCCCACGTTCGACGGTCTCTTTCTCCACCCCGGTCCGGCAGCAGACAGCAGCGTGGCGATCGTCTTCAGGGCGCAGGATGTAACCTGGCTCGACGGCGTCACCGTGCAGGCCGAAATGGTCGTCAACGGGTTGTACGGCAACGGCGTCGACATTGCCGTACGTCACAACCGCGCCGGCGTTTCGACGAGTTTGGGCAGTTACGTGGTCAGCGGGGCTGATTTCTCGGAGCAGTCATTCAGCTTCGGTGCGACGCCGCTCAAGTTCGAGGTGGGCGATCGTATCGAAGTCGACGTGGGCGCCAATGGCGGCTACCAATACGATCATCTCAGCATCAACGTCTACACCACGGCGGTCGCTGCAGTCCCGGAACCCGGGGCTTACGCGCTGATGCTCGCCGGT